>NZ_JBHWBP010000074.1:0-29211 GCF_042735575.1 Streptomyces sp. NPDC059564
TTTGTGTATACCACACCGCGGCCCCGGTCGTTTGGTGCCGGGGCCGCCGCGTTCGCCCCGCCGCTCCCCGGGCCCCCGGGCACGCGGCGGGACGGCTCTACGCGTACGGGTAGAAGCCGCGGCCGGACTTCTTGCCCAGCAGGCCGCCCTCGACCATGCGCAGGAGCAGCGGCGGGGGCGCGTACAGCGGCTCCTTGAACTCCTCGTACATGGCCCGGGCGATGGAGACGGTGGTGTCCAGGCCGATCAGGTCGGCGAGGCGCAGCGGTCCCATCGGATGCGAGCAGCCCTGCACCATGGCCTGGTCGACGACCTCGGCCGTCGCGAGGCCCGACTCGACCATCCGGACCGCGGACAGCAGGTACGGGAACAGCAGGGCGTTGACGATGAAGCCCGCCCGGTCCGGCGAGGCGACGGGCTTCTTGCCGAGGACGTCGCGGACGAAGACCAGCGCCCGCGCGCTCACCGCCTCGTCGGTCAGCACCGAGTCGATGAGCTCGACGAGCGGCAGCGCCGGTACCGGGTTGAAGAAGTGCATGCCGAGCACCCGGCCCGGGCGCGTGGTCGCGGCGGCGAGCCGTACGACGGGGATCGAGGACGTGTTGGTCGCCAGGATCGCGTCCGGGTCCTCGACGATCTTGTCGAGGGTGGCGAACAGCTCCGTCTTGACCTGCTCGTCCTCCTTGACCGCCTCGATCACCAGCCGGCGGTCGGCCAGGTCGCCGAGGTCGCGGGTGAACGACACCCGGCCGAGTGCGGCGTCGCGCTCCGGCGCGGTCAGTTTGCCCTTGGCCACCCCCCGGTCGAGGGAGGCGGCCAGCCGCTGGGGCGCCGTCACCAGGGACGATTCGGAGAAGACCGCGACCGTCACGTTCAGCCCGGCCTTCGCGCACAGTTCGGCGATGCCGGTGCCCATGATGCCGCTGCCGACGACACCCACCCGGTCGATGGCGCCGCCGGCGTCGTGCGTGGACGTGGTCATGCGTGGTTCCCCCAGGTCAGAAGTGATGCTCCGATGGACATGCCGCCGCCGAACCCGGCGAGCAGCACCAGGTCCCCCGGCGACAGCGCTCCCGTGCGGTTGGCCTCGTCGAGTGCGACGGGCACCGAGGCGCTGCCGACGTTCCCGTATCTGATCAAGGTGCGATGGGTCTGTGCCGCGCCCAGGCCCGCGCGCTCGACGACCTCGCCGAGCATCACGCCGTTGGCCTGGTGCGGTACGAAGTGGTCGACGGCGCCGATGTCCACGCCGGCCTTGCGCGTCAGGGCGATCAGCGCCGGCGGGACGTGCTCGGCGACGAAGTCCCGTACCCCGCGGCCGTCCATCCTGAAGAAGTGGCCGCCTTCCGCGAGGGTCTGCGCCGATGCCGGATTGCGGCTGCCGCCGGCCTCGACACGGATCAGGTGGTGCGCGTCCCCGCGGCTGGCCAGGTCGCTCGCGATGATCCCGTACGGCTCCGGCACGGCCCCGACGACGGCGGCTCCGGCGCCGTCGGCGAACAGGATCGCCGTCCTGCGGTCCGTGAAGTCCAGGATCCGCGAGTACACGTCCGCCCCGATCACCAGCACCCGGGCGTCCGGGCGCACGGCCACCAGGCTGTGGGCCAGCGTCAGCGCGTAGACGAAGCCGCTGCACACGACGTTGACGTCGAAGCAGGCCGCGCCGTAGGCGCCGAGTGCGTGCTGGACGAGGCAGGACGTGGGCGGCTGCGGGAAGTCGCCGGTGGAGGTCGAGACGATGATGTAGTCGATCTGCCCGGCGGTCAGTTCCGCCTGGTCCAGGGCCCGTTCGGCGGCCTTCACGGCCAGGTCGGACGTCGCCTCGTGCGGGGCGGCGTAGCGGCGCGAGCGGATCTGCGTCTTGCGTTCGATCCACTCGGCGCTGACGCCGACGCGTTCGGCGACCTCCTCGTTGCCCACTTCGTGCTTGGGCAGGTAGGAGCCGGTGGACAGGATGCCGATGCCCACGTCAGGACACCTCGGCGGCGTCGGGCGCGCCGGAGGTGCGCAGCGGGTTGAGCCGCGCCGCCCCGATCTTCTCCCGCAGCGCGGGATCGGTGACGCCGAGTCCCTCCTCGGGCGCGAGGCAGAGCACGCCGACCTTTCCGGTGTGCCGGTTCAGCTGGACCAGCCGTGCGGCCTCGCCCACTTCCTTCAGCGGGAACACCTCGGAGAGGATGGGGGAGAGCTGCCCCAGCCGGAACAGCCGGTTGCACTCCGCCTGTTCCTGGAGGTTGGCGGCGTGGCTGCCCACGATCCGCTTGAGGTTCATCCAGAGGTAGCGGTTGTCGAAGTGGTGGTCGTAGCCGGTGCTCGACCCGCAGGTGACGACCACGCCGCCCTTGCGCACGACGAACACGGAGATCCCGAACGTCGCCCGCCCGACGTAGTCGAACACGACGTGGGGGTCCTCGCCGACCTGCCGCCGGATCTCCCGCCCGAGCCGCTTGCCCAGCTCGATCGTCCGCTCCGGGGTGAGCGCGTCGTCGCCGCCCATGCCGATCTCGTTGCGGTTGATCACGACGTCGCACCCGAGCCGGCGCAGCACCTCGGCCTTGCGCTCGGAGCTGACCACGCCGACGGCGATCCCGCCCGCGTTCTTCACCATCTGCACGGCGAACGCGCCGAGCCCGCCGGTCGCGCCCCAGATGAGAACGACGTCGCCCTGCTTGATCCGCGCGCCGTTGTCCCCGACCAGCATCCGGTACGAGGTCGCCGCGGTCAGCAGGACACCCGCCGACTCCTCCCAGGTCAGATGCGGCGGCTTGGGCAGCAGCTGGCTCGCGCGCACCACCGAGTAGTGGGCGAGCCCGCCGAAGTTCGTCTCGTAGCCCCAGATCCGCTGGCCCGACCCGAGCATCGCGTCGGCGTGCGTCGCCGGTTCCTGCTCGTCGACCTGGACGCAGCTGGCGACCACGTGGTCGCCCACCTTCCAGTGCCGCACCCCGGCCCCGACGCGTACGACGACGCCGGCCGCGTCCGATCCCACCACCTGGTGCGGCAGATCGTGCCGGGCGGCGTACCCGCCCTCGCGGGCGTAGCGCTTGAGGAACTCGAACGTGGGCACCGGCTCGAACGTCGCCGACCACACGGTGTTGTAGTTGATGGAACTCGCCATGACGGCGACGACCACCTCGTCCGGAGCCAGGTCCGGCATCGGGACCCGCCCGACGTGGAGCGACTTGCGGACGTCCTTGTCCTCCACGCCGTCGAACATGCCGACGTCGCGGGCCAGCAGGTGCGCGGCCTCGTATTCCGACGGGAGCCCGTGTCTTTCGATCTCGTCCGGGCCGGCCCCACCCAGCAGGGCCTCGGTCAAAGAATCCATGATTCCCTCACTCCTTCGCAGTGGCCAAACTCCGCGGTCCGGGGACGGGCGGCGGTCAGATGACCGCGCCGTCCTTCGTCCGCCGGCGCAGGCTCGGCCTGCTGGACTGGGCGAGGTCCTGCCACATGTCGGAGAGACCGATGACGGTGCGCGCCGCGAACAGCTTGCGGATCGACACCTCCTGCTTCAGCTCCGCCCGGATCAGGCCGACCAGCCGGATCGCGCGCAGCGAGTTGCCGCCGAGGTCGAAGAAGTCCTGGTCGATGCCCACCCGGTCCAGCTCCAGCACGTCGGCGAACAGCCCGGTCAGGATCCGCTCGGTGTCGTTGCGCGGTGCCCGGTACGTGCCGTCGTCGAACTCGGGCTCCGGCAGCGACGACCGGTCCACCCTCCCGTTGGCCGTGACCGGCAGCTGCTCCAGCACCGTGAACACCGACGGCACCAGGTACTCCGGCAGCCAGCCCGCGGCGAAGCGGCGCAGCTCCTCACCCGAGACGGTCCGGCCGGCCACCGGCACCACGTAGGCCACCAGCCGCTGCTGCCCGGAGCCGTCCTGCCGGACGGCCACGACCGACTGGGCCAGCCCGGTGTACTCGGACAGCATCTCCTCGACCTCGGCCAGTTCGACCCGGACGCCGCGCACCTCGGTCTGGGAGTCGGCGCGGCCCACGTATTCGAGCCGGATGTCGGTGCCCCAGCGCACGCGGTCTCCGGTGCGGTACATGAGCCCGCCGGCCGGACCGAACGGGCAGGGGACGAAGCGCTCGGCGGTCGGCCCGGGCCGGCCGGCGTAGCCGCGCGCCACGGCGGGCCCGGCCACGTACAGCTCGCCGACCACGCCGACGGGGACCGGTGCCAGGCCGGGACCCAGTACGTAGAGGGCGGTGTCGTCCATCGGACGGCCGACGGCGCCCGCGTGGTGCACCGGTTCGCCGGCGGCGAGGCGGTGGCACGCGGCGAACACGGTGGATTCCGTCAGTCCGTGACCGTGGACGACGGTCAGCTCGGGGCAGGCCTCCCG
The DNA here is from genome assembly GCF_042735575.1 of Streptomyces sp. NPDC059564. NCBI lineage: Bacteria > Bacillati > Actinomycetota > Actinomycetes > Kitasatosporales > Streptomycetaceae > Streptomyces > Streptomyces sp. NPDC059564. Next base: position 4,350 of record NZ_JBHWBP010000074.1, read on the forward strand.
GACGCGTCGCAGGGCGGTCGCGGGCACCCGGTCGCCACCGGTCCACACCTCGCGCAGCCCGGCGAGGCGCTCGGGGCGGTCGGCCGCGAGGGCCGAGAACCGGCCCGCGGGCAGCCACAGCGTGGTGATCCCGTGCGCCGCCCGCACCTCGGCCAGCGCGTCGGTGTCCAGCTCCCCGGCGGGGGCCACGACGACCCGGCCGCCGTTCAGGAGGGGCACCCAGAGTTCGACGGCGAGCGCGTCGGAGGTGTGCGGCGTGTGCCACAGCACGGTGCTGTCGCCGGCGTCCTTCCACTGGCGGTCCGTGACGAACCGCAGCAGGTTGCGGTGCGTCACGGCGACGGCCGGGGCCGCGCCGTCCGGGCCGGAGCCGGGAACCACGGCCAGCAGGCCGTCCTGGTGCGAGGGGGCCGGAGCCTGCGGCAGGCCGTCGCCGGCGTCGGTGGCGGCGATGTCGTCGAACACGATCAGGGAGACGTCCGGGTCGCCGGAGAGGGCTTCGGCCGTCGCCGCGTCCGTGAGCAGTGTGCGCGCCGGAGAGCCGGCGAGCACCGCCTTGATCCGCTCCGCCGGGAGGGCCGGGTCGACCGGCAGGTAGGCTCCGCCGGCCTTCACGACGCCCAGCAGGGCGACGGCCAGGTCCGCCGACCGGGGCAGCGCCACCGCGACGACCGTCTCGGGTCCGGCCTGCCGCCCTCGCAGTGCCCGGGCCAGGTGCCCGGAGCGCTCGTCCAGCACCCGGTAGGAGAGCTCCGAGCCGCCGGACACCACCGCGACGGCGTCGGGATCCCGCGCCACCTGCCGGGCGAACCGCTCCGCGACGGTCGCCTCCGTCACCGGCGCCGCCGTGTCGGCCCGCGCCGTCAGGATCCCGGCCCGCTCGTCGCCGCTCACCACGTCGAGCGCACCGACCGGCTGGTCGCCGCCGGCCACCACGGCACGGATGTACGCGATCAGCTCCTCGCCGATGAAGCGCAGTTCGGCGCGGTGGTACAGGTTCGCGGGGGCGTCGAGCCGGATGTAGAGGTCGCTGTCGGCGCTCCCGTCGGTGTAGACGCCGATCGACAGCTCCTCGAAGGTGCCGGTCGTCGCGCCGGAGTAGCGTGCCGGGCTGTCGCCGAAGTGGAGCTGCTCCGCGAACTCGACGACGTTGATGACGGTGCCGAAGCTGCCGCGGCCGCTCAGGACGGTTCCGCTCGCGCGCTGGATGTCCGAGTAGTGGCAGGCGGCGTGGCTGAGGATCTCGTACGTCTCGTCGGCGATCGACTCGGCGACCTCGGTGAAGGTCGCGCCGAGCGGAACCCCCACCTTGACCGGCACCACGTTCACGGCCAGGCCGGGCGTCCTGCTCGCCACGCCGACCCGGTTGCTGACGGCCAGCGAGAGGAGGAACTCCGGACGGTCGCAGCGGTGCCGGAAGAACACCGCGGCGGCCGCGGTCAGCATCTGCGACATCCACACGCCCATGGACGTCGTGGCCTCGGTCCACACGTCCGCCTCGGCACGCGGAACGCTCAGCGTCCGGCTCACCATGCCGATGGTCTCGGCCACCGCCGACCAGCGGTCGGCGCTGCTCAGCGGTTCGGACAGCGCGGACCGCTGCTCGTCGGACAGGGCGACGCGCGGCACCTGCGCGGGCGGCGGCGCGTCCTTGAGGTAGTCGCGCCAGAACGCGGTGTCCTCGGTGAACCTCTCGGAGGCCAGGTACTCCACCGCCTCGGCCGAGAACGACTCGGCGTCCCACGGGTGGGCCATCTCCGGGACCCGCTCACCGCGCGCGAGCGCCGTGTACACCTCGGCGAGGCGCCGCGAGAGCAGGCCGCCCGCGCCGAACCCGTCGGATATGAGGTGGTGGTAGGCGATCACCAGGAGGGAGCGGTCCTCGGCGAGCTTGACCACGCCCAGCCGGAACAGCAGGTCCCGCTCCAGGTCGAACGGCTCGCGCACCAGGTCGGCCAGCGCTTCGCGCGCCGCCTGCTCGGGATCGGCCTCCTCGCCGAGATCGAGGAAGAACGGCCGCCAGTCCCCCAGTTCCCGGGGCACCAGCCGCAGCCCGCCGCCGTCGTCGACGAAGTTGACGCGCAGCACCTCCGCCTCGCCCATCACGTGCAGGAACGCGGCTTCCATGACCGCCGCGTCCAGCTCACCGGCCACGTCCCACATGGTCAGCGCGTGGTTCGGCGTGTCGGAAGCCATTTCCTGCGCCCGCCACAACCCCTTATGCGCAGACGACGCGCCGAACGAAGACATACGGATCAACCTCTCAGCAAACAGGACCGGATCGGAGGGCTTCGCGGATCACCCCCACCATCCGGGAAGTGACACAGCCGTTCAATGCAACTGGGTGCCCGGCGGGACGGGCCGCCGGCGGACTTGCGTTGTCCCGCCGGCGGGACAGCCCCGCGGCGCGGGCCGCGTCAGGCCGTCGAGGACACGATGTGCTCGGCGATCCGCCTCGGGGACGGGTGCTTGAGCACCACGTTCGCCCTCAGTTTGATGCCGGTCGACGCGGTGAGGCGCTTGCTCAGCTCCGACGACAGCAGGGAGTCGAATCCGAGCTCCTTGAACTCCTGGTCGGGTTTGATCGACGCGCTGGAGGGGTGCCCGAGCACGACGGCGACCTTCTCCAGGACGTGGTCGAGGGCCAGTGCCTTCGCTTCGTCGCCGGGGAGGGCGGAGAGCCGGTCCGACAGGGGGACGAGGAGCTCTTCGCCCGCGGCCGGCTCCGCCGGGGGCACCTGCGCCGCCACCGCCGTGTGCGAGGAGTTCAGCCAGTACCGCTGCCGCTGGAACGCGTACGTCGGAAGGTCGACCCGCCGCCGCGTCCCGAACAGGGCGTCCCAGTCGACCGGCCCGCCCCGGGTGTGGAGCTGGGCCAGCGAGGCGACCACGTCCGCCACCTCGTCGCGGTCCCGCCGCGTCGACGACAGGACCAGCGCGTCGTCCAGGTCCTCGACCGTCTCCTGCACCGGAACGGTCAGGACGGGGTGCGGGCTCATCTCGATGAACACCCGGAAGCCGTCGTCCGCCAGACGCCGGACGGACGTCTCGAAGAGGACCGTTTCGCGCAGGTTGTCGTACCAGTAGTCGCCGTTCAGGCGGGCGGTGTCGATGACTTCGCCGTACAGCGTCGAGTAGAAGGGCAGCGCGGAGGTTTCCGGGCCGATGTCGGGCAGCGCGTCGAGCACCTGGTCGCGGACCCGCGTCACGTGGTGGGAGTGCGAGGCGTAGTCGACCGAGATCCTGCGGGCCTGGGCGCCGTCGGCCTTCATCTTCTCGACGAACTCGTCGAGCGCGTCCGGCTCCCCGGACACCACCACCGAGCGGGGCCCGTTGACGACGGCGATGCTCACCCGGCCGTCCCACGCGGCGAGACGCCGCGCCACGACGTCCGCGGACTCGGCGACCGATGCCATCGCGCCGTGCCCGATCAGATCCACCAGGGCCTTGCTGCGCAGCGCCACGACCTTGGTGGCGTCCCGCAGGGACAGGGCGCCGCACACGTGGGCGGCGGCGATCTCGCCCTGGCTGTGTCCCACCACGGCGGCCGGCTCCACCCCCCAGGAACGCCACAGGGCGGCCATGGAGACCATCACCGAGAACAGCGCCGGCTGGAGCACGTCCACCCGGTCCAGGGACGCCGCCCCGGCCGCGCCGCGCACGACGTCGAGCAGCGACCAGTCGACCCACTCGTCCAGTGCGGCCGCGCAGGCGTCGAGGCTCCGCGCGAAGACCGGGAAGGTGTCGTACAGCTGCCGGCCCATGCCGGCCCACTGCGAGCCCTGCCCGGGGAACACGAAGGCGACCCCGCCGCGGTTCGCGGCCGCGCCGCGCACCACCGCGGGGGACTCGGCGCCCTCGCCCAGCGCGGCCAGAGCGCCCAGCAGTTCCTCGCGGCCGCGCCCCAGCACCACCGCCCGGTGCTCGAACCGCGACCGGCTCGACACCAGCGACGCGCCGATGGCGGCGAGGTCCGCGTGCGGATCGGCGGCGACGAACGCGCGCAGCCTGCCCGCCTGCCGTTCCACGGCGGCCGCGCTCTTGCCCGACAGCACCCACGGCACCAGTCCGCCGGCGGCGCCCGAGTCCGGACCGTCCTCGTCCGCCTGCGGCCGCTCCTGGCGCGGGGCCTCTTCGAGGATGACGTGCGCGTTGGTGCCGCTGACGCCGAACGAGGACACGCCGGCCCGCCGCGGACCGTCCGTACGGGTCCACTCGCGGCCCTGCGCCAGCAGTTCGATCCCGCCGGACGACCAGTCCACGTGCCGCGAGGGCGCGTCCACGTGCAGGGTCTTGGGCAGGTATCCGTTCCGCAGGGCCAGCACGGTCTTGATGACCCCGCCGACCCCGGCGGCGGCCTGGGCGTGGCCCATGTTCGACTTCAGGGATCCCAGCCACAGCGGCCTGCCCTCGGGCCGGTCCTGCCCGTAGGTCGCCAGCAGGGCGCCCGCCTCGATGGGGTCCCCCAGGGTGGTTCCGGTGCCGTGGGCTTCGACCAGGTCCACCTCGGAGGCGGCGACCCCCGCGTTCGCCAGTGCCCGCCGGATCACCTTCTCCTGGGCGCGGCCGTTGGGGGCGGTCAGCCCGTTGCTGGCCCCGTCCTGGTTCACCGCGGAGCCGCGCACGACGGCGAGTACCGGGTGGCCGTTGCGGCGGGCGTCGGACAGCCGCTCCAGCAGCAGGACGCCCACCCCCTCGGCCCAGCCGGTTCCGTCGGCTCCGTCCGCGAAGGCCTTGCACCGGCCGTCGGCCGACAGGGCGCCCTGGCGGGCGAACTCCACGAAGGCCGCGGGCGTCGACATCACGAGCGCCCCGCCCGCCAGCGCGAGGGAGCACTCCCCCGCGCGCAGTGACTGCACCGCCATGTGCAGGGTGACCAGCGACGACGAGCACGCCGTGTCCACGGACACCGCCGGTCCGGTCAGCCCCAGCTCGTACGCCACCCGGCCGGACGCGACGCTCAGCGAGCTGCCGTACAGCAGGTAGCCCTCCAGCTCGCTCTGGCCCGACTCCAGGAAACGCCACCCGTACTCGGTCGAGCTGACCCCGGAGAAGACGCCGACGTCGGCTCCGCGTACGTCGGCGGGGACGATGCCGGCGCGTTCGAAGGCCTCCCACGACGTCTCCAGCAGCAGGCGCTGCTGCGGATCGGTCGCCAGTGCCTCGCGCGGGCTGATGCCGAAGAAGTCGGCGTCGAAGCCGGCCACGTCCGTCAGGAAGCCGCCGTGGCGCACGTACGCGCTGCCGACGGTCTCGGGGTCCGGGTCGTACACGTCCCGCCACCCGCGGTCCGTCGGGAACTCGCCGACGACGTCCCGGCCGTCGCGGATCACGTCCCACAGCTCCTCGGGCGACGACACGCCTCCCGGGTAGCGGCAGGCCATGGACACCACGGCTATCGGCTCGCCGCGGCCGGCTTTCAGGGCGTCGTTCTCCTGGCGCAGGCGGTCGCGCTCCTCCAGCAGCGTGCGGAGCGCCCGCTGGACCCGGTCCGCGCCCTCCCCCGTCTGATCCGCGGAGTTGGTCATGTCAGTCACCTTTTCTCATCCAGAGCCAGGTCGAGCAGGGCGTCCAGGTCCATCGCCGCCAGTTCGTCCGCACCGCTTTCCGCCTCCGCCGCCGCGTCCTCGGCGCCGCCCGGCCCGGCCGGGGCCGCGCACGCCAGGACCTGCTCCAGGAGGCCCGCGCCGCGCAGGCTGTCGATCGAGACGTTCCGCAGCAGTTCGCGGATCTCAGCGTCCTGGTCCGGGCTCGTGTCCTCGTCGGGGCGCAGCAGGCCGAGCAGGTGCCCGGCCAGCTCGCGCGGGGTGGGGTAGCTGAAGACGAGGGTGGACGCCAGGCGCAGTCCGGTCGACGCGGCCAGGCGGTTGCACAGTTCGACCGCGGTCAGCGAGTCGAATCCGAGCTGGGTGAACGGCTGGTCGGCGTCGACGGCCGTGCCGGACGGGTGTCCGAGCACGATGGCGGCCTGGTCGCGGACCCAGTCCAGGGCGGCTGCCCCGGCCTCGTCCGCGGGCAGGGTGACGAGCCTGGCGGACAGGCCCTGGGAGCCGGTGTCCTTGGCGGTGCCCGCCTTGTTCCGGCGGGAGCGGCCGGCGTCGGCGAGGCCGCGCAGGAGCGGCGGCAGCTCGTCGGCGGTCTTGCCGCGCAGCGCGGCGACGTCCACCCGGGCCGGGATGAGGACCGGCTTGCCGAGGGCGCACGCCGAGTCGAACAGGGCCAGTGCCTCGGCGGTCGGCATCGCGTCGATGCCCATCCGCCGCAGCCGCGAGAGGTCGGCCTGGTCCAGGTCCCCGGTCATGCCGCTGCTCTGCTCCCACCAGCCCCAGCACAGCGAGGTGCCGGGCAGGCCGGATGCCGTGCGCCGCACCGCCAGACCGTCCAGGAACCCGTTCGCCGCGGCGTAGTTGGCCTGGCCTCCGGTGCCGAGCGTGCCCGCGAGGGCGGAGAACTGGATGAACGCCGACAGGGCGTGTTCCCTGGTCAGCTCGTGCAGGTTGACCGCGCCGCCGACCTTGGCGCGCAGCACGTGGTCGATGCTCTCGGCCGTCAGCGACTCGACGGTGCCGTCGGCCAGTACGCCCGCCGCGTGCACGACCGCCGTCAGCGGGTGCCGGCGGGGCATGTCCGCGAGCAGGTCCGCCACGGACGCCCGGTCGGCGACGTCGCATGCCACGACGCGGACGGCGGCGCCCGCGGCCTCCAGGTCCGCGACCAGCTCGGGGACCCCTTCGGCCGCCGCTCCCCGACGGCTCGCCAGCATGAGGCTCCGTACGCCGTGTTGGGCGACGAGGTGCCTCGCCACGAGGGAGCCGACTCCCCCGGTGCCGCCGGTGATCAGCACGGTGCCGCCGCCGAAGCCGCTGCCCAGGTCGAAGACCAGCTTGCCGACGTGGCGGCCCTGGCTCATCTCGCGGAACGTCCCGCGCGCGTCGCGGATGTTGCGGACGGTGATCGGGCTCAGCCGTACCCGTCCGCCGGCGAACAGCTCCATGACGTCCCGGAACATCGCGCGGATCGTGTCCGTGCCGGCCGACCCGTAGAGGTCGAAGGCCTCGTAGGCGACTCCGGGGTGATCGGCCGCGACCCGCTCGGGCTCGCGGATGTCCGTCTTGCCCATCTCGATGAAGTGTCCGCCCTCGGGCAGCAGCTCCAGCGAGGCGTCGACGAAGGTGTGCGCGAGGGAGTTCAGGACGACGTCCACACCGCGGCCGCCGGTGGAGGCGAGGAACTTCTCCGCGAACTCCAGATCGCGCGACGACGCCAGGTGCGCGTCGTCCAGGCCCAGTCGGCGCAGGGTGGGCCACTTGGCGGGGCTCGCGGTCGCGTAGATCTCGGCGCCGACGTGCCGGGCCAGCTGGACGGCGGCCATGCCGACGCCGCCGGCCGCGGCGTGGATGAGGATGCGCTGGCCCTTCTCCAGCTTCATCACGTGGAAGAGCGCGTAGTACGCCGTGAGGAAGGTGCTCGGCATCGACGCCGCTTCGGCGTAGCTCCATCCGTCGGGAATGGGCGTGAGCAGGCGGTGGTCCGCCACGGCCACGCGGCCGAAGGCGCCGTTGAAGATGCCGGTCACCCGGTCGCCCGGCGACAGGGCGCTCACGTCGTCCGCCACCTCCAGCACGATTCCGGCGCCCTCGCTGCCGAGGCCGGCGTCGAAGGCCGTCCGGTCGATGAGTCCCAGGGCGATCGTGACGTCGCGGAAGTTGAGGCCGGCGGCCTCGACGGCGATGCGGACCTGTCCGGCGGCCAGGGGCGCTTCGACCTCGGGGCACGGCACCCACGTCAGGTTCTCCAGGGTGCCCTTCTTCGGGATGCCCAGCCGGTGGGCGCCGTCCGCCGGGGGTTCGAGCTGGTGGGCCGCGGGCGAGGCGGGCGCCATGCGGGGAACGAGGTGCGCGCCGCCGCGCAGCGCCAGCTGCTCCTCGGCGAGGGCGAGCGCGTCCGGGAAGCCCGCCCAGGAGGTCTCGTCGTCGTCGATGTCGACCAGGCGGAACCTGCCCGGGTGCTCCGTCTGGGCGGACCGGACCAGGCCCCACACGGACGCGCCGGGCAGGCTTTCGACGTTCTCCCCCGGGCCGGCGGCGAGAGCGAGGCGGGTGAGCACCACCAGCGTGGAGCCGGCGAGCCGGTCCTCGGCGAGGAACCGCTGGAGCAGGTCCAGTACGTGCTTGCCGGCGGTGGCGACCGTGGTGAGCGGGTCGGGTCCGGCGGTGACGGCGTCGTCCAGGCACAGGACGAGGTGCCGGGGTGCCTCCCCGGCCAGGACCTCGTCCAGGGACGCGTGGAACGCGGCGCTCCCGTCGCCCGCCGCGGCGAGCCGGGACGCCCGGCCGTTCTCCGCGCCGAGAACGCCCCACGGTCCGCGGTCGGTTTCCCGCGTGTCCGGCCCGGCCGGCCGCCATTGCAGTTCGTACAGCGACCGCTCCCGGCCGCCGCGTGCCGAGCGCACCTGCTCGGCACTGGCCGGCCGGAACGTCAGCGCGTCGACGCGGGCGCTCTCGCGGCCGTGCTCGTCGGCGATCAGCAGGGACACGACGCCTTCGCCGGCCGGGGTGATCCGGACCTTCACGGTCGGGCCGCCCTCGCCGGCGAGGTGCACGCCGGACCAGGAGAAGGGCATCCAGCCCCGGTCGCCCGTCACCGTGATGACGCCGCCGACCACGACCGCGTGGAGGACGGTGTCGAGCAGCGCCGGATGCAGGGCGAACCCGCTCCCGGCCGCGCCTTCGGCGCCTTCGGGCAGGGTGGCGAGGGCGTAGAGGTCCTCGCCCCGCCGCCAGACCTCGCGCAGCCCGCGGAACGCCGGGCCGTAGTCGAAGCCCGCTTCCACGAGGGAGTCGTAGAGGCCGTCGAAGCCGAGCCGCTCGGCTCCGGCCGGCGGCCATACGGCGAGGGCGCGCGCGTCGTCGGCCCGCTCGGCGCCGCGCGGTGCGGCCGGTGCGAGGCTGCCCATCGCGTGCCGGGTCCAGCCGCCCACCGTGGCGGCGTCCTCGGCGGGACGCGAGTACACGTCCAGGGAGCGGCGTCCCGCCCCGTCCGCGGCGCCGACGGTGATCCGTACCTGTACGTCGCCCGGGTCGGGCAGGATCAGGGGGACTTCCAGGGAGAGTTCCTCGACGGCGGCGCACCCGACGTGTTCGCCCACGGACAGCGCCAGGTCCAGATAGGCCGTCGCCGGGACGACGACCGAACCGAACACGGCGTGATCGGCGAGCCAGCCATGGGTCCGCAGGGACCACCGGTCGGTGAACACCATCTCGTCGGTGCCAGGGTGGTCCACCACGGCGCCCAGCAGGGGGTGCCCCGGGGCCGACAGGCCGGCGGAGGCCACGTCCGCCGGCTCCGCGGCGGTCAGGAAGTCCATCCAGTAGCGCCGGTGCTGGAACGCGTACGTCGGAAGGTCCACCCGGCGGCGCGTGCCGTACAGGGCGTCCCAGTCCACGGACCCGCCCCGGACGTGCAGTTCGGCCAGGGCGCCGATCAGCGCCCGGGCCGGGCCGAGGCCGCGACGCGACGACGACAGGACGGCCGCGTCGCTCACGCCCTCGCCGGCGAAGGCGTCCTTGGTGAGGCCGGCGAGGGTGGATCCCGGCCCGACCTCGAGGAAGACGTCGGCTCCGGCCGCGCGGGCGCGTTCCACCGCGTCGTGGAAGCGTACGGGTTCGCGGACGTGGTCCACCCAGTGCCCGACGGACGTCAGTTCCCGGAGCGTGGCCTCGCGGCCCGTCCTGGTCGAGATGACCGGGACCGCCAGTTCGCCGTCCTCGGGGAGTGCGGGGAGCGCCCGCGCGAACTCCTCCAGGACCGGGTCCATGAGCGGGGAGTGGAACGCGTGGCCGACGGGGAGCGGCTTCGCCGACCTGCCGTCGGCGACGAGCCGGTCCCGCAGGTCGTGGACCTCGTCGCGCAGGCCCGAGACCACCACGGATTCCGGGCCGTTGACGGCGGCGATGCCGACGCGGGTGTACCGGCCGAGGAGCGCGCCCACCTCGGCTTCGGGGGCGCGGACCGCCAGCATGGCGCCGGGCTCGGTGACGGTCTGCATGACCCGTCCGCGGGCGGCCACGAGCCTGGTCGCGGTGTCCAGGCCGAAGACTCCGGACACGTGGGCGGCGGCGATCTCGCCGACGGAGTGACCGATGAGGTGGTCCGGGCGCGGGCCGTAGCGCGTGATGAGCCGGTACAGGCTGACCTGCAGGGCGAACAGCGCCGGCTGCATGACGTCCGTGCGCTCGCCCCCCTCGGGCTCGTCGGCGAGGAGCAGGGGCTTCAGGGCGAAGGGCAGGTGCGCGTCGAAGTGTGCGCAGACCTCGTCGAGGCTCCGCGCGAAGACGGGGAAGGTGTCGTAGAGCTCGCGCGCCACGCCGGTCCACTTCGCCCCCTGGCCCGGGAACATGAAGACGCGGCCGCCGGATTCCCCGGCGGCCCCGCGCACCACCGCGGGGGACTCCGCGCCCTCCCCCAGCGCCGCCAGAGCGCCCAGCAGTTCGTCCCGGCCGCTCCCCAGCACCACCGCACGGTGCTCGAACAGCGACCGGTCCGACACCAGCGACGCGCCGATGGCGGCGGCGTCCGCGTGCGGATCGGCGGCGACGAACGCGCGCAGCTTCTCCGCCTGTGCCCGCAGCGCCTGCTCCGACCGCGCCGACAGCACCCACGGCACCAGGCCGTCGGCGCCGGCCGGTACGCGGTCGGCGGCGTCGGGCGCCGTCTCGTCCTCGGGGGCCTGTTCGAGGATCAGGTGCGCGTTGGTGCCGCTGGCCCCGAAGCTGGACACGCCGGCCCGCCGGGGGCGTCCGGGTGCGGTGGTCCACTCGCGGGCCTCGGTCAGCAGCTCGACGGCGCCGGCCGTCCAGTCCACGTGCGTCGACGGGCGGTCCACGTGCAGCGTCTTCGGCAGCACCCCGTGGCGCATCGCCATGATCATCTTGATGATCCCGCCGACGCCGCCGGCCGCCTGGGTGTGGCCGATGTTCGACTTCAGCGAGCCCAGCCACAGGGGGTTGCCCGGGTCCCGCTCCTGCCCGTAGGTGGCCAGCAGCGCCTGCGCCTCGATGGGGTCGCCGAGCGTCGTGCCGGTCCCGTGCGCCTCCACCACGTCGACGTCGCCCGCCTGTACCCGGGCGTTCGCCAGAGCCGCCCGGATCACGCGCTGCTGCGCCGGACCGCTCGGTGCGGTCAGGCCGTTGGAGGCCCCGTCCTGGTTGATCGCCGAGCCGCGGATCACGGCCCAGATCCGGCGTCCGTTACGCCGCGCGTCGGAGAGCCGTTCGAGGACCAGCATGCCGACGCCCTCGGAGAAGCCGGTGCCGTCCGCCGCGTCCGCGAAGGCCTTGCACCGGCCGTCCGGTGCCAGGCCCCGCTGCCGCGCGAACTCCCGGAACACCTGCGGCATCGCCATGACGGTGACGCCGCCGGCCAGGGCGAGGCCGCATTCGCCCTGCCGCAGCGACTGCACCGCCTGGTGCACGGTCACCAGCGACGACGAGCACGCGGTGTCGGTCGACACCGCCGGGCCTTCCAGACCCAGCGCGTACGCCACGCGACCGGAGGCCACGCTCAGCAGGGAACCGGTCTGCGCGTAGCCCGAGATGGCCTCGGGGGTCTGGAAGTGGTTGCCGTATCCGAAGTACGCGATTCCGGCGAACACGCCGGTCCTGCTGCCGCGCAGGGTCTGCGGGTCGATGCCGGCCCGTTCCAGGGACTCCCACGAGGTCTCCAGGAGCAGCCGCTGCTGCGGGTCGGCGGCCAGCGCCTCGCGCGGGTTGATCTCGAAGAACTCGGCGTCGAAGTCACCCGCGTCGTGCAGGAAGCCGCCCGAGCGCGTGTAGCAGGTGCCCGGCCGGTCGGGATCCGGGTCGTACAGGCCCTCCAGGTCCCAGTTGCGGTCCTCGGGGAACTGCGACACGACGTCCGCGCCCGTCCGCACCAGGTCCCACAGCGCCTCCGGGGACGCCGCCCCGCCCGGGTACCGGCAGGCGACGCCCACCACCGCGATGGGCTCGGCGGCGGCCTCGGTCAGCTCCTTCAGGCGCCCCCGTGTCTCGATCAGCTCGATCGATGTCCGCTTGAGGTACTCGAGAACCTCGGCGTTGTTGTCGTTGGTCATCGCTCTCCCCTAGCCGAGCTCTCTGTCCAGTAGCGCGAGAAGGTCTCCCGCCGAGGCCGAACTGATCTGGTCGGCGATGCCGGCCGGTGCTCCGGCGCCCGCCAGGACGCGGACCCGTCCCTGGAGCTCGCCGAGCAGGGTGGAAAGGCCGGCCTGCTCCTCCTGCGCGAGCTGGAGGAACGCCTCCTCCAGCCGCTTGCCCAGTCCTTCGATCTCCTTGGCCAGGTCGCCCGCCGCGGATCGCGGGGCCGCGGAGCCGGGTGTGATGCTCGCGTTCAGGAACTGTGCGAGGGCGCTCGGGTTCGGGTGGTCGAAGGCGAGCGTGGCGGGCAGCTTCAGGCCGGTCACCGCCGAGAGCTTGTTGCGCAGCTCCAGCGCCGTGAGCGAGTCGATCCCCAGCTTCTTGAACGTCGCGCCGGGACCGATCTTCCTGGTGTCCGGGTGGCCGAGGACGAGCGCGGTCTGCGCCCGGACGGCGTCGAGCAGCAGCGCCTGCGCCTCGGCCGGCGGCAGCGACCTCAGCCGCTGCGCGAGTCCGGCGTCGGCGGGCTCCCGGCCCGCCGGGCCGCCGGGTCCGGCCGGTGTCCCGGTCAGACCGCGCAGGAGCGGCGAAGCGGCGCCCGGTGCGGCGGGGTTCAGCCGGGCGGGCACCAGGACCGGCTCGTCCAGGGAGAGCGCCAGGTCGAAGAGCGCGAGCCCTTCCCGCGACGCCAGCGGCAGGACGCCCTGGCGCTGCAGGCGTACGACGTCCGTGTCGCCGATGCCGGCGACCATCTCGCTGCGTTCGGCCCAGAAGCCCCAGCACAGCGAGGTGGCCGGCAGTCCGTCGGCCCGGCGGATTTCCGCGAGGCCGTTGAGGAAGCCGTTGGCCGCCGCGTAGTTGGCCTGCCCCGCCGTCCCGAGCACGCTCGCGATCGAGGAGAACAGCACGAACGCGGAGAGGTCCAGGTGCCGGGTCAGCTCGTGCAGGTGCCAGGCGCCGCGGACCTTCGGCGCGAGGACCGTGTCGACGCGGTCCTCGGTCAGCGCCTCGACGACTCCGTCGTCCAGCATGCCGGAGCAGTGGATCACCGCCGTCAGCGGGTGCTCGGACGGCACGGTGGCGATGAGCCCGGCGACGGACTCGCGGCTCGTGACGTCGCAGGCCACGACCTCGACCTCGGCTCCCGCCCCGGTCAGCTCCTCCCGCAGCCCCGCCGCGGCCGGAGCCGCCGGGCCCCGCCTGCTGGTCAGCAGCAGACGGCGCACGCCGTGACGCTCGACGAGGTGGCGGGCCAGCATCGCGCCGAGGCCGCTGGTGCCTCCCGTGATCAGCACCGTCCCGGACCCGAGGGCGGGAACGCCGTCCGCCCCGCCGGGGGCCTTGTGGGCGCGGGCCAGTCGCGGGGTGGTCACCTCGCCGGACCGGATCTTGAGCTGGATCTCTCCGGTCCCGGCCGCCGCCGGGACGCACTCCCAGGAACCGGCCCGGCCGTCGGTGTCCACGAGCGTGAACCGGCCGGGGTTCTCGGTCTGCGCGGTGCGTACGAATCCCCAGACCGCGGCCGCCGCGGGGTCGGTGCGCGGGACCTGGTCGTCGTGGACCGCGTCCCGCGTCACGATGACCAGGCGGGAGTCGGCGAACCGGTCGTCGGCGAGCCAGTCCTGTACCCACCGCAGCACGCGGTGGAGGCCGCGCTCGACGGCGGCGGGTGTGTCATCGCCGTCCGCGCCCGTCCGGTCGGCGGCGGCGATGACGACGGGGGGTATCCCGGCGCCGGAGGCGGCGAGTTCCGCGAGGCCGGCGAAGACCTCCGCGCCCCGGGCCAGGGCCGCGGGGACCGCGTCGGGTGCTCCCAGTACCGCGTACCGGCCGGTGGCGTGAGCCGGGGGGACGTCGAGGGGGGTCCAGTCCACCCGGAACACGGAGTCCTGATGGTCGAAGGCCAGCGCGGTCAGTTTCTCCGCGTCGGCGGGCCGCAGGCTCAGCGACTCGATGCCGCCGACGGGGGCTCCGTCCTGGTCGGCGAGGGTCACGGTCAGCGCGTTCTCCCCGGCGGGCGCCAGGCGGACGCGCAGCACGGCCGCCCCGGCGGGGTGCACGCGGATGCCGGTGCAGCGGTACGGCAGCCAGCCCTCGGGCCGGGAGTCGTCGACGATCCGCCCCAGGCCGACCGGGAGCAGCGCGGCGTGGAGCAGCGCCGGGTGGATCCGGTAGCGGCCGCCCGCGCCGTCGGCGGCGGGCAGCTCGACCTCCGCGAAGAGGGCGTCGTCGCGGCGCCACACCTTCCGCAGGCCGCGGAGCAGGGGCCCGTGGCCGAATCCGAGGGCGGACAGCCGGGTGTACTCGTCCTCGAAGGGCACGTCGACCGCGCCCGCGGGAGGCCACGCGGCGAGGCTCTCCCCGGCGTCGGTCCGTCCGGTGCCGGACCCGACGACGCCGACGGCGTTGCGCGTCCATGCGGATTCGCCCTCGCCCCGGGAGTGCACGCTGATCACGTTCTTTCCGTCGACGACGACGCGGATCTCGCGGTCGGCCGTCCGAGGCAGCACCAGCGGTGTTTCCAGGGTGAGTTCGTCGACGACGTCGCCGCCCGCCTTGTGCGCGGCCCAGACGGCCATCTCCAGCAGCACGGTGGCCGGCACCAGGACGGCGCCGTGGACGATGTGGTCGGCGAGCCAGGGGTGGCGTTCGAGCGACAGGCGCCCGCTGCCCACCACGCCGCCGTTCTCGCCGCCGTTCTCCGCGTCGTCGGGCAGATCGATCACGGCATCGAGCAGCGGGTGGTCCGAGGTGCTCCCGGTGGTGCTCTCGTCGGGGGTGTTCAGCCAGTAGCGCTGCCGCTGGAAGGCGTACGTGGGCAGCTCGGCCCACGGGCCGTCCCGGTCCGGGAACGCCGTCTCCCACGCCACCGCGACGCCCGCCGCGAAGGCTTCGGCGGCCGACTGCTGGAAGCGCGCGAGGCCGCCGTCGCCGCGGCGCAGCGTGCCCACGGCGGTGGCCTCGGCGCCCGCGCTGTCCAGGGTCTGTTCCACGCCGATCGTCAGTACGGGGTGGGCGGAGGCCTCGATGAAGAAGGCGAAGCCCTGGGCGGCCAGGGCCCGGGTCGCCTCCTCGAAGCGGACGGTCCGGCGCAGGTTGGTGTACCAGTACTCGGCGTCCATCGCCGTCGTGTCCAGCCAGTCGGCCGTCACGGTGGAGAAGAACGGGACCTCGGCTCTACGCGGCTCCAGTCCCGCCAGCACGCGGAGCAGTTCCCCGCGGACCGGCTCCACCTGCCGGGAGTGCGAGGCGTAGTCCGCCGGGACCCGGCGGGCGCGCACCCCGTCCGCCTCACAGGCGGCCAGGAGCGCGTCGAGCTCGGCCACGTCGCCCGACACGACGACGGACGAGGGCCCGTTGACCGCGGCGATGGACAGACCGTCCGTCAGACGTGCGTCCACCTCCTCCAGCGGGAGCGCGAGCGATGCCATGGCGCCGGTTCCGGACAGGGCCAGGACCACCTTGGCCCGGAGCGCCACCACCTTCGCGGCATCCTCCAGGGACAGGGCGCCCGCGACGCAGGCGGCGGCGATCTCACCCTGCGAGTGGCCCACGACGGCTTCGGGGTGCACCCCGTACGAGCGCCAGACCTCGGCCAGCGAGACCATGACGGCCCACAGCACGGGCTGGACGACGTCCACCCGCTCCAGGGCGTCGGCGTCCCCGAGCACGTCGTGCAGGGACCAGTCCACGTACGGCGCCAGCGCGTCGGCGCACTGGCGCATCCGGCGGGCGAACACCGGGGAGGCCTCCCACAGTTCGCGGCCCATCTCGACCCACTGGGAGCCCTGGCCGGGGAAGACGAAGACCGTCTTGCCCGCCGGCTTCGCGACGCCGGACACCACGCGGGCGGGGCCGCTCCCGTCGCCCGTGGCCGCGGCGGTCAGGGCGGCGAGCAGTTCGTCGCGGCCGGCGCCGATGACGACCTGGCGGTGGTCGAACAGCGAGCGCGTCGTCACCAGCGCGTGCCCGACGCCGGCGAGCGGCAGGGCCGCGTCCGCGGCCACCGCGTCCCGCAGCCGCAGCGCCTGTTCCCGCAGTGCCTGCTCCGACCGCGCCGACAGCACCCACGGCACCGACGTGGGGGCCGGGGCGTCCGTTCCCTCGGGGGTCTCGGTGGTCTCGGGGGCCTGTTCGAGGATCAGGTGCGCGTTGGTGCCGCTGATGCCGAAGGCGGAGACGCCGGCCCGCCGGGGGCGGCCTGGTGCGCCGGTCCACTGCCTGGCCTCGGCCAGCACTTCCACCGCCCCGGCCGACCAGTCCACGTGCGTCGACGGGCGGTCCACGTGCAGCGTCTTCGGCAGCACCCCGTGGCGCATCGCCATGATCATCTTGATCATGCCGCCGACGCCCGCGGCCGCCTGTGTGTGGCCGATGTTCGACTTCAGCGACCCCAGCCACAGCGGGCTGCCCGGGTCCCGCTCCTGCCCGTAGGTGGCCAGCAGCGCTTCCGCCTCCATGGGGTCGCCCAGCTTCGTGCCGGTGCCGTGCGCCTCCACCGCGTCCACATCGGCCGTCCGCAGCCCGGCGTCGGCCAGGGCCGCCCGGATGACCCTCCGCTGTGCCAGTTCGTTCGGCGCGGTCAGGCCGTTGGACGCGCCGTCCTGGTTGATCGCCGAGCCGCGGATCACGGCCCAGATCCGGCGCCCGTTGCGCCGCGCGTCCGAAAGCCGCTCGAGGACCAGCACGCCCGCGCCCTCGGCGAAACCGGTCCCGTCCGCCGCCTCCGCGAACGCCTTGCACCGGCCGTCGGCCGACAGGCCCCGCTGCCGGGCGAGCTCCACGAACATCCCCGGGGTGGGCATGGTCGACACGCCGCCGGCCAGCGCGAGCGTGCACTCCCCGGAGCGCAGGGACCGTACGGCCTGGTGGACGGCGACCAGCGACGAGGAGCACGCGGTGTCGGTCGACACCGCCGGGCCCTCCAGACCGAGCACGTACGCCACCCGGCCCGAGGCCACGCTGTTGTACAGACCGGTGATCGCGAAGCCCTCGACCTCGCCGGCCGCCCCGCCGCCCATCCGCGGGCCGTAGTCGGTGGCGTAGAGCCCGGTGAACACGCCGGTCGCCGAACCCCGCAGGACGGCCGGGTCGATGCCCGCCCGTTCCAGCGCTTCCCACGAGGTTTCCAGCATCAGCCGCTGCTGCGGATCCATCGCCAGCGCCTCGCGCGGGCTGATGCCGAAGAACGGCGCGTCGAACTCCGCGAGAGCGGGCAGGAACCCGCCCGTGCGCGTGTACGTCGTCCCGTGCGCTTCGGGGTCCGGGGAGTACAGCGCCTCCAGGTCCCATCCGCGGTCCTGCGGGAAGGCGCTGATCGCGTCCACGCCGCCGGACACGACGCCCCACAGCCCTTCGGGGGACGTCACCCCGCCCGGGAAGCGACACCCCACACCCACGACCGCGATCGGCTCGCGGGCGGACTCCTCCAGCTCGCGCACGCGCTCGCGCAGCTCCTGCGCGTCGCCGACGGCGCGTCGCAAGTAGGACCGGAGCTTGTCGACTTCCTCCACCAGGGCCTCCCCCAACAGTTGCTTATACGAACGGTGTTGCTACACGTATCCGCGGTCGATCAGCTCGAACAGATCGTCGTCGCCGCGGCTTTCCAGGGCCGCTTCCTCCACCGTTTCCGGGGCATCGGGCACCTGCGGCGCGAGGAGGGAGAAGAGGTGGCCGGCGAGCGTTCGCGGAGTGGGGTAGGTGAACGCGACGGTGGCCGGGAGCCGTACTCCGGCCGCCGCGGCGAGCCGGTTGCGCAGTGCCACCGCCATCGAGGAGTCCAGGCCCCGGACCTTGAAGTTCTCGGCCGGCCTCGCCGCGAGATCGGCGGCCGTCAGGTCCACGCCCTTCGCGCGCAGCAGCGCCGCCGTTTCGGCGCACACGAGGGTGAGGACCGCCGCTTCCGAGCCCAGGTCCGCCGCCGCCCCGGTGTTCGCCCGGACGGAGGGGCTGTCCGGGGTGCCGCTGTCGTCGGGCGCCGTCAGCCAGTACCGCTGCCGCTGGAACGCGTACGTCGGCAGGCCGATCCGGCGGGGCCGGTCCGCGGCGAACGCCGCCTCCCAGTCCACCGACGCACCGCGCACGTACAGCTCGGCGAGCGACGCCAGGACCCGGCCGGTACTCCCGTCGTGCTTGTACAGGGTGGCGACGACCACCGGCGAGGCGGCCAGCGCGTCGGCGGTCTCCTCCACCGCCACCTGGAGCACCGGGTGCGGGCTGATCTCGATGACGGTGCCGTGGCCCTGTTCGACGACGCGCTTCATGGCGGCTTCGAACCGGACCGTCTGCCGCAGGTTGCGGAACCAGTAGGCCGCGTCCAGCTCCGCGGGGTCGATCAGGTCACCGGTCACCGTGGAGTAGATCGCCACCGGCGAGGGCATGGGGGTGATCCGGCCCAGCCCGTCCCTCATCCGGTCCTCGAACCGGTCGAGCAGCGGGGAGTGTCCCGGAACGGTCGACTTGATCAGCCGCGCGCGGGCGCCCTGGGACTCGCAGGCCGCGACCAGCTCCTCGACCGCCCGGGTCTCGCCCGAGACGGTGGTCGAGTTCGGTCCGTTGACCGCGGCGATCCCGACCCGGGAACCCCACCGCCCCAGCAGCTCCCGCACCCGCTGTTCGGGCAGCAGGATCCCGGCCATGGCGCCCTGCCCGGCGACCGTGGCGAGCAGCCGGGAGCGCAGGGCCACGATCTTGGCCCCGTCGGACAGGGTCAGGGCGCCGGCGGCGCAGGCCGCGGCGATCTCGCCCTGGGAGTGGCCGATGACCGCGTCCGGTGTCACCCCGAGCGAACCCCACACCCGTGCCAGCGACACCAGCATCGCGAACAGCGCCGGCTGGACCACGTCGATCCGGTCCAGCGAAGCGGCCGCCTCCGCACCGGTCACCACGTCCACCAGTGACCAGTCCACCCAGGGCGCCAGGGCCTCGGCACACTCGTCGATCCCGCGCGCGAAGACCTCCGACTCCGCGTACAGCCGCTTGCCCATGCCGAGCCACTGCGATCCCTGGCCGGGGAACACGAAGACGACCGGGCCGGCCGGTCCCGCGGCCGCCCCGCGGACCACCCGCTCCGATTCGCCGCCCGCCGCCAGCAGGTCGAGGCCGGCCAGTGACTCCTCGCGGCTGCCGCCCAGCACGACCGCCCGGTGGCCGAACCGGGACCGCGTCGACACCAGCGAGTGGCCGACGTCGGCCGCCGACAGCGAGGGGTCCGCGGCCACGAGGTCCCGCAGGCGCGCCGCCTGCTCGCGCAGGGCCGGCTCCGACCGCGCCGACAGCACCCACGGCAGCACCGTGGTGGCGTCCGCGGGGGTCTCGTCCTCGCCCGTGGTGCGGGGCTCCGTCCGCGGCTCGGGGGCCTGTTCGAGGATCACGTGCGCGTTGGTGCCGCCCATGCCGAACGCCGACACCCCGGCGCGGCGCGGCCGGCCGGGCGCGCTCGGCCAGGGCCGGGCGGCCCGGAGGACTTCGAAGTCCTCGTGGAAGTCCTCGATGGCCGGGTTCGGGGAGCGGAAGTTCAGGCTCGCGACCAGCTGGGCGCGGTCCACGCAGAGCGCCGCCTTGACGAAGCCGACCATGCCGGCGGCCGGCTCCAGGTGCCCGACGTTCGTCTTCGCCGAGCCGATCACCAGGGGGCGGCTGCGGCCGGTTTCCCGGAACACCTCGCGCAGGCCGGCTATCTCGGCCGGGTCTCCCATGCGGGTGCCGGTGCCGTGGGCCTCGACGTAGTCGACGCTGTCGAAGGGGACGGCCGCGCGGTCGAGGGCGGCCAGTACGGCGGCGGCCTGCCCGCCGGGGCTGGGATCCGGCATCCGGGTGGACGCGCCGCCGCTGCCGACGCCCCAGCCGCGCACCACCGCGTAGATGTGATCGCCGTCGGCGACGGCGAGGTCGAGCCGCTTCAGGACGACGAACGCCCCGCCCTCGCCGCGGGCGAAACCGCTGGCCCGCTCGTCGAAGGTGAAGCAGCGGCCGTCGGGCGACAGGGCGCCCAGGTTCGCCAGGCCGGCTCCCGCTTCCGGGTCGGTGATCAGGTGCACGCCGCCCGCGATGGCCATGTCGACCGCGCCGGCGCGTATCCGTTCGCAGGTCAGCGCCAGCGATACGAGCGAGGAGGACTGGCCCGAGTCCGCGCAGAAGCTCATGCCGCGGACGTCGAAGAGGCTCGAGATGCGGTTCGCGATCAGCGCACCGCTCGATCCGAGTGCGGCGTAGTGGTCGTCCTGGTCGCTGCCGGACAGCTTGCGCAGCAGGTCGTACCCGGAGGGCGCGGCGCCGACCACGACGTCGATCTCGCGGCCCGCGAGCGCGCCCGCCGGGACGCGGGCGTCTTCGACGGCCTCCCAGGCGAGCTCCAGCCCCAGCCGCTGCACGGGGTCCATGGCGGCCGCCTCCGCCGCGCCCGCGCCGAAGAACTCCGCGTCGAACCCGTCGATGGAGTCGAGGAACGAACCCGACTTCAGGGTGGCGGCGTCCGGATGGGACGTGTACGTCGAGCCGGCCGCCCGGTGCTCGGGGAACTGTCCGACGGTCGACTCCCCGTCGGACAGCAGGCGCCAGAACTCACCCGGGTTGTTCACGCCGGGAAAGCGGCACGCCATCCCGATGACGGCGATGCCGGCGGCTGCGCCACTCATACGAATTCCTTCCGGTTCCCTCGGCATACGGCTCTTGCGGGCTGCACTGCTGTCACCGCCAGGAGGCCAGCAGCCTCAGCAGCTCCTCCGGCGCGTCCATGAAGTCGTAGTGGCCGCCGTCGACCACCCGGATCTCGACCGAATCCGCGTACCGGCGCCACCCCTCCAGCTCTTCGAGGGTGACGTCGGGGTCGTCGCGCCAGTGCACGACGACGACGGGGCAGTCGACCTTGACCGGCTCCGTCCGCCGGTAGGCGCCCGCGGCGGCGTGGTCACGCAGCAGCACGGTCATGCCCATGTCGATCATGTCGGGCCGCGGCTCGATCCCGCGGCCGCGGA
Source organism: Streptomyces sp. NPDC059564 (assembly GCF_042735575.1). Classification (NCBI taxonomy): domain Bacteria; kingdom Bacillati; phylum Actinomycetota; class Actinomycetes; order Kitasatosporales; family Streptomycetaceae; genus Streptomyces; species Streptomyces sp. NPDC059564. Next base: position 25,459 of record NZ_JBHWBP010000074.1, read on the forward strand.
CGAAGGACTCCAGCTCGGCGCGCAGCTCGGGCTCGGTCAGGGTGAGCATCCGGTCGCGCGAGGCGTCGTGGGGGGCCGGCTGGCCCGAGACGAAGAGGCGGTCCGGCCCGGGCAGGCCGAGTGCGGCGAGCCGCAGGACGGTCTCGTACGCGGGCAGCGCGCCGGCGCAGTGCGCGAAGAACGCGAAGGGCCGCTCCAGCAGCGGCTCCAGCGCTTCGACCAGGCTGTCGGCCAGGTCCTCGTAGGTGCCGTAGTGGGGGTGGCCCAGGCGGTTCTCGCGGCCGGGGAACTGCACCGGGCAGACCTCGGCACCGTCGATCGCGGCCGGCCAGGCGCTGAACGCCGACGCCCCGGACCCGGAGAAGGGGAAGCAGAAGAGCCGGGCGGCGTGGCCGGTGGTCCGCGGCCGGGGGAACCACGGCGAGGGGGCGGTGGTGGTGCCGGTTGTCATGGCGTGTGCCGTTTCTGGCCGACGATGGGGAGGTGGGTCATCCCTGCGATGAAGTACGACCGCAGGTGCTGCGGTTCGCCGGCGAGCTCGATCGAGGCGAACCGCCGGAGCAGTTCCTCGAAGAAGACGCGCAGCGTCATCCGGGCCAGCGGCGCGCCGATGCAGAAGTGCGTCCCGAACCCGAACGCGGCCTGGCGCTTGGCGCCTTCGCGGGTGATGTCGAAGGTGTGCGGGTCGGGGAACAGGGTCTCGTCCCGGTTGGCGGACCCGATCCACGCCACGACCGCGCCGCCGGCCGGGATCGTGCCCCCGCCGATCTCGACGTCGTCCACGGCGTACCGCATGAAGTTGCAGGCGGCCGACGTCCAGCGCAGCCCTTCCTCGACCAGGTTCGGGACCAGCGACAGGTCGGCCGCGGCCTTGTCGAACTGCACGGGGCGTTCGATGAGCGCCTGCACGGTGCCCGAGACGGTGTGCGGGGTCGTCACGTTGGCGCCCAGGAGGATGCTGTAGCCGTCGAGGGCGATCTCCTCGTCGTCCAGCGGCACGCCTCCCGGGCGGACGCTCATGAGGTGGTGGAGCAGGCTGTCGCCCTCGCCGCCGTCCGCCCGCCGCGTCGTGACCCAGTCCTTGACGTAGGTGACGAGCTCGTGGTGGGAGATGGCCAGGGTCGCGGCTTCGCTGCCGATCTGGAAGTGCGGGTCCGACGGGGCCGTCACCATCGCCGTCAGCTGGACGAGCTCCGCCCAGTCCTTCTCCGGGATCCCCAGCAGGGGGCCGGTGACCATCGCCGGGAGGAGCAGCGCCTTCTCGGCCAGGTCGAACGTCTCGCCGTCGAGCGCGGGCTCCAGGAAGCGCACGATCGTCGCGCGGATGCCGTCCTCCCAGGACTTCACCGCGCGGGCGGTGAGCTTGGAGCCGAGCGGGCGGCGGACCTCGGTGTGCCGGGGCGGGTCGGTGGAGGTCATCAGCACGCCGGCCGCGACGTCGTCCGTCCCGAGGTGGGTGGGGACGGTGCCGCGTTCGGAGGTGAACTCGCGGTGGTCGCTGAGCACGCGGCGGACGTCCTCGTAGCGGGTGACCGACCAGAACTCCCGGCCGTCCGGCAGGACCTGGTGGTGCAGGGGCGCCCTGGCCCGCATCACGTCCCAGACCGGGTGCGGATCGCCCGTCCCGTAGAGGTCCAGGTCGAACAGGTCGACGGCGTCGAGGTCGATGTCGCGCCCGGGACCGGGCGTCAGCCTCATGCCGCTCTCCCCCGCTCGATGAGCTCGGCGACGCGGGCCGGGGTCTGCGCCAGGTAGAAGTCGCGTACGGACAGCTTGACGCCGTAGTCCTCCGACACCTGCTCGATGATCTTGATTCCGCTCAGCGAGTTCCCGCCGCGCCCGAAGAAGTCGTCGTCCACCCCGATCTCGCCGGAGTTGAGGTGCTGCCTCCACAGTTCCGCGATTTCCTGCGCCAGCGACGATTCCATTGCCAGTCTTTCCTTCCTCCGCCGACCGGGAATGCCCGCTCGCGTCCTTTACGGCCACCGGGAGGGCATATGCGTTGTCCCGCCGGCGGGATAAATTCTCTGAATGGCCGAATCGAGTGTCGCGTGAATTCGCCTCCGCGCACACCGTAAGGGCGGTGGCCGGTGCCTGTCCCGCCGGCGGGACAGGCAAGTTCGACAGCGGCTCGTCCCGTCCCGGCACCGGCGTTCCTTGACCGGCTGATCCGCGTTCAGTGAACGTGGAGGTGATTTAACGACGTTAGAGGCTCAGTGGAGTGAGGGGGAACGACGTGGGAAATACCGGCATGGATACGGACGTGGTGATCGCGGGCGCCGGGCCGACAGGCCTGATGCTCGCCTGCGAGCTGCGGCTGGCGGGCGTCGACGTGGTGGTGGTCGAGCGGCTGGCGGAGCGGACGGGCGAATCACGGGCCGGCGGGATGCATTCGCGCACCCTGGAGGTGCTGGACCAGCGCGGAATCCTGGAGCGTTTCCTCGCGGTCGGCGAACTGCAGCCGGTGGGCCACTTCTCCGGCCTTTATCTGGAATTCGACGAGTCGGAGTCCAGGCACCCCTATCCGCTGATGATCCTGCAGTCCGCCATCGAGCGGCTGCTGGAGGAGCGGGCCGCCGAGCTCGGCGTGCGGGTGCGCAGGTCGTCCGAGGTGTGCGGGATCCGCCAGGACGAGGCCGGCGTGACGGTCGAACTGGGTACGGAGCAGGGGGCGCCGAAGACGCTGCGCGCCCGCTACCTCGTGGGCTGCGACGGCGGGCGCAGCACGGTGCGCAAGCTGGCGGGCATCGACTTCCCCGGCACCGAGGCGACGATGACCGCGCTGATCGGAGACGTCGAGCTGCCCGGTCTGACGGAGGACTACGTCTGGGTGCGGCGCTGCGCGGGCGGTGACTTCTCGGCGATCGCCTTCGAGCCGGGCTGGTTCCGGGTGATCACCTCCGAGTACGACCGCGTCGTGGACCGCGACGAACCCACGACGTTCGAGCAGCTCCGGGAGTCGCTGGTCAGGCTGGCGGGCACCGACTACGGGATGCACAGCCCGCGGTGGGTGTCCCGGTTCAACGACGCCGCGCGGCAGGCCGCCCGGTACCGGCAGGGCCGGGTGCTGCTCGCGGGCGACGCGGCGCACATCCACTTCCCGGCCGGCGGGCAGGGGCTGAACATGGGCGTGCAGGACGCGTTCAACCTCGGCTGGAAGCTGGCCTCGGTGGTGCGCGGCCGGGCGCCGGAGAGCCTGCTGGACAGCTACCACGACGAGCGGCACCCCGTCGGGGAGCGGGTGCTGCACAACACCCGGGCGCAGTCGGCCCTGGCCCGCCCCGGGGCTCAGACCGACGCGCTGCGCGAGGTGTTCGGCTCGCTCATGGTGTTCGACGACGTCAACGGGCACCTGCGCGGCATGCTGACCGCGCTGGACATCCGCTATCCGGCCGGCGGCGACCACAAGCTGGCGGGCCGCCGGGTCCCCGACGCCGGCCTCAAGGCGGCCGACGGCGCCACCCGCGTCTACGAGCTGCTGCACTCCGGCCGCCCCGTACTGCTCGACCTGAGCGGCAGCGCCGGGCCGGCGGCGGCCGTCGCGGGCTGGGCCGATCGCGTCGACCTCGTCGAGGCGCGGAGCGAGGACGACTTCTGGCCCGTCCCGGCCCTCGGGGAGGTCCGTGCTCCGGCCGCGCTCCTCATCCGCCCCGACGGCCATGTCGCCTGGGCGGCCGACGGCGTGCCCGACACCCTCGCGCTGCGGACCGCCCTCACCACCTGGTTCGGTCCCGCCCTGCGGGGGTGAGAGAC
>NZ_JBHWBP010000075.1:0-29201 GCF_042735575.1 Streptomyces sp. NPDC059564
GGGGTCCCACGCCCCCCAGCAAGGCCACCACCACGATCCGCACCTACGCCTGGCAGTTACGCATACTCCTGGAGCCGGACCGCTCCACCCCGAGCGTGCTCGTGTCGGTCGGCGACGGCTACCGCCTGGTCGTCCCCCCGTCCTCGCTCGACGTGGGGCAGGCCGAAACGCTCGCTCGTGAGGCGGCGCAGGCACGTGCCTCGGGCCGGTGGGAGGAGGCGCGCGACAGGCTGGTCCGCGCACTCGACCTGTGGCAGGGAGAGACTCTGGCCGGAGTGCCCGGACCCTTCGCCATGCGGCAGCGTGACCGGCTTGAGGAATTTCGCATCGCTCTGCTGGAGGAACGCTGCGACCTCGACCTCGCCCTCGGCCGCCATCGCCAGGTCATTCCCGACCTGGCGGACCTCACGGCCGTGCACCCCCTGCGCGAGCGTCCGTACGGCCTGTTGATGCGCGCGCTCTACGGGGCGGGCAGGCAGGCCGACGCGCTCGTGGTGTTCAGCGGTGTCAGGAAGCTGCTGCTGGAGGAGCAGGGCATCGATCCCGGGCCCGAGCTGACCGCCACCTACCGGCAGGTCCTGGAGAACGATCCGGCCCTCTCCATAGCGGCCGCCGAGGAACCCGCGGTGCCCGCGGAACCCGTGGTGCCCGAGGAACCGAAGGCGGCCGAGGAACCGAAGGCGGCCGAGCCCCTCCCCGCGGCCGCCCGGGGCCGGGAGCCGCTGCCCGTTCCGGCACAGCTCCCGCCGCTGCTGCCCGACTTCGCCGGCCGCACCGACGCCGTCAGCGACATGCACACCCTGCTGACGACGCCCGGACGGCGAGCGCCGACCGTCGTGGCGATAGCCGGGATGGGCGGGATCGGGAAGACCTCACTGGCCCTGTTCACAGCCCACGGCGTACGGCACGCCTACCCGGACGGGCAGCTCTACGCCGATCTGCGTGGAGCGGACGACAACCCCGCTGACCCCGTCGGCGTCCTGACGGGGTTCCTGCTGTCGCTGGGCGTCGCCGCCGAGGCCGTACCCGACACCCTCGCAGACCGTTCCAAACTCTTCCGTTCGATGCTGGACGGCCACAGGGTGCTGATCGTCCTGGACAACGCACGTGACGCCTCACAGGTCCTGGACCTGATGCCCGGATCGGCCGGCTGCGGAGTCGTCATCACCAGCAGGTCCCGTCTCTTCGGTCTGCCCGTCACCAAACAGCTCAGCTTGGACACCTTCAGGCCCGACGAGGCCCTCTCGCTGCTCGGCGCGGTCATCGGCACCGAACGGCTCGACGCGGAACGGGAACAGGCCCTCGAACTGCTCCGGCTGTGCGGACTCCTGCCGCTGGCCATCCGGATCGTGGCCACCAGGCTGGCGTCCCGGCCGCGGTGGGCCATCGCGACACTGACCGCCCGGCTCGCCAACGAGCAGCGACGCATCGAGGAACTACGCGTGGGTCACGTGTCGATCCACGCGGTCTTCGAACTCGGCTACCGGCAACTGCCGCCCGAGCAGGCCCGCGCCTTCCGGCTGCTCGCCGCCCCGGGGTCCCTGGACTTCGGTCTGCCGGTGGCCGCGGCCGCACTCGCGACGGACGAGGAGACGGCGGAGGAACTGCTGGAAGCCCTGGTGGACGCCGCCATGCTGGAGTCCCCCGAACCGGGCCGCTACCGCTATCACGACCTGCTCCGCGCCTTCGCCCAGTGCGCGGAACCGGAACACCAGGACGATACCCGGCAGGCCTTCGGCAGGCTGCTCGACTACCTGCTGGCCACCGCGTGCAACGCCTTCGCGCAGGCCGTGCCCGGAGACCCGGTGGCGAACTCCCTCGGCGCGCTGCGGTCCCAGGGGCTGCACTTCGGCGACGTCCACACAGCGCGTTCCTGGATCACCGGCGAGATCGGACTGGTGACGGCGGCCGCGCTGCACACCGTCGGCCGGCGGACGGATCCCTACGACGGCCAGTTGCGGACCGCCGTCGACCTGCTCATCGCGGTCAGCCCCTTCTGCGCCGACGTCCGGTTCGAGGGGCTGCGGTCCGCCGCACTGGAGCTCGCGCGGGAGGCCGAGCTCAGGGGCGACCAACGGGTTCTGGGCCGGGCACAGTTGCTGTGCAGCAGCATCGCCCTGCAGGCCACCCGCCCGTCCGACACCGAGCAGCACGCGCGCCTGGCCGTCACGGCGTCGAGGAACACGGAGGACACGGTCATACTCCGGCAGGCGCTCAACAACCTCGGTGTGGCGGTCATGTTTCTGCACCGGTACGACGAGGCGGTGGCGTGCTTCGACGAGGCGATCACCCTCGCCCGCGTCCTCGGCCACCGGTCCGGCGAGGCGGCGACCACCATCAACGCGGCGCTCGCCCGCGTGCGCAGCGGCCGGGCCGCCGAGGCGATACGGGCCTGCGAGACGACGCTGGTGACCTTGCGTTCCATGGGCGACCTTCCGGGGGTCGCCTACGCGTTGTACGTGCTGGCTTTGGCACTGCACGAACACGAGCGGTTCGATGACGCCATCGCCCGCTACACCGAGTGCCTCACGGTCTGCCGGTCCGCCGGCATCTGGGGGCGCGAGGCCCACGCCCTGTACCGGCTCGCCGAAACACTCCGCAGGACAGGGCGGTACGACGAGGCGGTGCGGTACGCCACCGAGGCCGTGGCCCGGTGCGAGCAGATCGGAGCCGTGCGGGACCACGCCTACGCGTTGATGGTCCTGGGCCGGGCCGAGGCCGATCGCGGCGGCATCGACACCGCCCGCGTCCAGCTGGGCAAGGCGCACGAACTCTTCACCGGTCTCGGCCTGCCCGATGCCGACGACATCCGCCGGATCCTCGATCATCTGCCGGGCGGCTCCGCACCGTCGGACTAACCGTGACGGTACCGGTCGCCGACCCCTATCGGCACATCGCGTCACGTCGCTGAAATCCCCTCGCCTGGAGCGGGAATGCCGAATAGGCGAGGCGCACGTCGAATATACCGGGGATGGACCATGCATATTCCCCGGCGTGCGAGAGTGGGCGTCAGCGGTCGCAATATGCGCCTAAAAGCCGTGGAGCAATCAGTAGTTCAGCTCCGGGGCAGCGCGGACCGAATGTGACCCTTTCTTAGGAGGCGTTTTAATGCCCAAACCTCGCGAACAGAAGGACAACCACCTCATCTACGCCGACGCCGTGGGGTCGCGCGGTAAGTCGGGCGTGTGGTTCGGCGATCGCGAAGACTTCAAGTCCAAGCAGGTCAGCGTGATGGACGCCGTCAAGGAGCGGATCGAGTGGGTGCCGGTCGAGGACGCCGTCATGGCGATCAGCCTTGACCCGCCGGGCATCGTTCTCATGGCGCCCAACCCGTCGCTCCCCGGCATCATCGTCCTCGCCGACGGTGCGACGGCCGAGAACACCGAGCATCTCAAGAAGCACTACACCGAGATCGTTCAGGGTGTCCTGACGGACGCGAACATCGCGCAAGAAGACTAACCGCTCCATCCTGCTGCGGTGCCATCGGCAAGCGACGGTGGCGCCGCAGCGGGCTTCTCGCTGTGCGGTTCGATTCGACGCATGGCTGGTTCCGTTTCTTTAGGAGTTCACCGTGACGAACGATGCCGATCGACTCTGGAACAAGTATTTGCTTGTCAATCAGGGGGCGGAGGGTATTGTTTTCGATCCCGTCACCCTGGGGAGCGCGAGTCTCACCGCCGACGAGATGAAGCAGATCCGCGACAACGAGCCCCGGATTCTGGCGGAGATGAAGCAGCTGGGCTTCACTCCCGAGCCGCCGGCCGCATCTCAGCGTGATCTGATCTTCGACCGGATCAACGGGCTGGGCATGACCGGAACGCCGCCGCGGATCAGCGGATACCGCATCGTGGTGACCGACCGCTGCAACATGACCTGCACGTACTGCTTCGTGGACACCAACACGGGCGCCGACGACATCACCATCCCCGACCTCCGCGAAGGGCTCGAGTACCTCTTCGAGCAGAACGCCGGCCAGGACGAGGTCACCATTCAGTGGTTCGGCGGTGAGCCGACCACCCGGTTCGACCTGATGCAGTACGGAGACGAGTACGCTCTCGAACTCGCCGAGAAGTACGGCGTGGGGCGTGTGCAGTTCACCGTCGTCACCAACGGTGTCCTGATCAAGGACCCCATGATCGAGCACTTCAAGAAGTTCAAGTACGGCGTGGGCGTCTCCTTCGACGGGGCTCCGGACGACAACCAGGTCGAGCGGTTCCTGCTGTCGGGCAAGCCTGCGGACAAGCGGATCCACCGGAACATCCAGCGGCTGATCGATGCCGGGGTACACGTGGGCTGCAACCTCACCCCCACGCCGATCAATGTGAGCAACCTGCCGGACACCGTCGAGTACGTGCTGTCCCTCGGCATCAACTTCATCTACGTCAACACCCCCATTCCGATCTCCGGCCGCTGGCACGTCGACGGCGAGGCGCTGTGCCGCGCGGTGTTCCGTTCGCGGCTTCTGGCGCTGTCCCGCGGTGCCATGCTGTTCTCCTCGCTCGACCGCATCTATCAGGCCCTGGACACCCGCCTGCCGAAAATGTACGAGCACATCCAGCAGGACGGCGGCCTGAACGCGGCTCTGCTGTCCCGCGGGCGCATCTCCATCCTCGACCTGAACTGGCGCGACGAGTCGTTCGTCTTCCCGATCAGTCAGCTTCGGGAGCAGCCCGAGCTGCTGGCGGGAGCCGCCAAGAACCTCCTGCCGGCGAAGGAGTGCGGAGAGTGCCCCGCCGCCGCCGTCTGCGGTGGTCCGTCCCGCAACGACGTCTCGCTCCGGAACAACCCCGAGCCCGATCCGCAGATGTGCGACTTCTTCCAGATCGGTCTCGAACTCGCCCTCACCGACCAGACGGGATTGCAGTGACCGACAGCCTCGGAGCACTCCGAGGAGTGCTCGTCTCGACCGCAGACAACTGCGAAGTGAACTGCCGGTTCTGCTTTCGGGCCGATGTCGGACGCGACGTCCTGAGCCTCGACACCTACGCCCGGGCACTGTCACGGCTCCACGAACTCGGCATGGACGAGCTGTGCTTGTCCGGCGGCGAGCCGACCGACCACCCGGAGTTCCGTCAACTCGTGCGTGTCGCAGTCCAGTTCGGTTTCCGCACCTCGGTGGTCACCGCCGCCAGGACCGGCCCGCGACTCGATGCCCTCGCCGGTGTCGCCGGCATGCTCAGTCACGTCACCGTCTCCGCCGACAGCCGCAGAGCGGACGAGATCGGCCGCACCGGCCGGACGATCTCCTCGACGCCGAAGGTCTTCGAGGTGTTGGGACACCGTCGGGCGAGCCTGCACGTCACCGCGTACGAGCTGGACGAAGCCGACCTGAAGGCCATCGTCTCGGTGGTCGAGACGGCCGGTGTCCCGGTGGAGGTCAGCCCGCTGCTGCCGTCGCCGACGTTCCGTTTCGAGAATCCCCACCTCAAGCGCGACCTGGCGTTGATCGAAACGTTCTTCGGCATGTCGGAGCAGTTGAGGACAGTGGTGTCGGACTACCACGAGTGGCTGCGCGGCCCGGTCGTCCGGTCCTGCCGGTCCGCGCGGCTGTACCTGTCCGCGGACGGCTTCCTGCGCCGCTGCCCCTACGACAGCTCTCAGCAGGTGTCGGTCTTCGCGACACGGCAGGAGATCCGCGAAGCGCTCGAGCAGTCGTTCTGCGAACCACCGACCACCGGTCTGGCCTGCATGGCGATCTGCCGTTCGGAATCCCAGGAAGGGTGAGTTGTCCATGAACACGAAGCAGGATCAGCCGTCCGTGGTGATCGGCACCATGCGCTGCTCGGGGTCCTTCAACGGCCTGATGGTGCTGGGCCGCGACGCGGACGAGGGCCGGGAGTTCGTCGAGGGCGCGATCGCCCAGGGCTTCACCACGTTCGACACCTCGCCCGTGTATGCCCGCGGGAGAGCGGAGGAGGACCTCGGCGCGCACCTTCCCCGCGACGCGTCGGTCTGGACCAAGGTCGGGATCGACACCACCACTCCCCTGCCCACCCTGGACTACAGCCTGGAAGGAATGGCCAAGTCGCTGCAGGGAAGCCTGAAGCGGCTCGGGCGGGACCACGTCGAGGTCGCCTTCGTGCACAATCCGGAGCCGAGGCGGGTGTCGGACATCGACTTCGCCGGGTTCGCCAGGCACTGCTCACGGACGGGGCACGCGGAGCTGGTGGGCGTCAGTGTGCTGCTGCCGGACGTGAGTCTGCCGCAGATCGCCGGCAGGCTGCCCGCCGGCAGCGTGGTCATGTGCGAGGCGGACCAGCTGGATCCGCAGGACACGAACGTGACGCGCCTGCTCGCCGACTACCGTCTCGTGGTCCGCAGTCTCTTCTCGGGCGGCTCCCGGCTGCGGGCGGTACCGCCCGAGCGCAGGGCGGAGGCGATCGCCGCCAGGATCTCCGAGATTCACGAGATCTACAGCCCCGAAGCCGTGGTCATCGGCCCTCGGACCAAGGAGCAGCTGGATGACTACGAGGCGGGGCCGGCCCGGCTCACGTCCGCTGCTCGGCACTCCGCACCCGGGCGGTCCCATGTCACTCCATGAGGCGGAGGTCGCGCAGCAGCTGCGGGTGTTCGGATTCGCCCGCCTCCGGGGAGCCGCGGCGGACACCGTGGAGGAACTGCAGCACGCTTTCGGCCAGTTGATCGATCTGCCGGCGGACGGTACGCCAACCGAGAGGGTCACCAGGTTCGAGGCCCTCAACGACATGCCCGAGCTGGGGCTGATCTCCGGATCGGCGTGGGTGGGCGCGATCTGCGGGGCGTTCTTCGAACGCAACCACCAGGTCATCACCAGCGATGCCAACGCGCTCGTCGGCGACTCGTACTGGCACTCGGACGGTTTCTACACCACGCCGTTCCTGCGTTTCGTTCTGTACCTGGACGCCACCGCGCACGACACGGGTGCCCTGCGCTTCCTTCCCGGTTCGCATCGAGCCGACAACGGCTGGCTCGGGGAACCGACCCAGCACGTCATCAGGCACGGGGAGGACCTCGGTCTCACCGGTGGCGACGTTCCGGCGGTGGTCGTCGAGTCCCAGCCCGGCGACGTCATCGTCTTCGACACGAACGTCCTGCACTCGGCATGGCACGGCGGCATACGACGGCAGCTGGCGTTCAACTGTGTCGGTGACCCGGTGACCGAGACCGAGCAGCGCGACACGCGTCGCTACTTCCTCAACCGCTACGTCTCCGGATCGGTGTCCATCGGATGAGACTCACCTCTTTGTCGGTGACCGACGCCGAGATCACCCGCTTCAGGACGTTCGGGTTCCTTCACCTGCGCGGCGTGCAGAACGACGTCGTGGCGGCCGTCGCCGACGCCTTCGAAGACGTCTTCGAGAACTTTCCGCAGGTCGGCCGGCAGGGGCGTGCGGGCGTCGCCCGGATCGCCGAGCGCAGCGCGGTGCTCCAGAAGGTGCTCCTGGCCGACGACCGGTGTCCTCGGGTGGCACGTAGGCTGCTGGGCACGGACGTCGTCTACGTCGGCGGCGACGGAGTCCGCTACGACGGTGCCACCTACTGGCACCGGGACGGGAACCACCGCGCTCTGCGGCTCCTCAAGATCGTCCAGTATCTGGAGCCGCTCGACGGCGACACCGGAGCGCTGCGGTTCATTCCCGGCACCCACCGCAGGGGCGGGAGCTGGGACTCGTTCGCCGCGGAGATGGAGAACCCGCTGCGTCGCCTCGGGATGCGGCCCGCCGAGGTGCCGGCCTTCACCGTCGACTCCTCCCCCGGTGACCTCATCGTCTTCGATCCGCACTCCTACCATGCGTCGTTCGGCGGTGCCGACAAGCGGCGGCAGATCACCACGACGTATGCGGCCGTGCCGCAGTCGGCAGAAGCGCGACAGGAGCTGACGAGCTATCTGCTCGCCGACCGATCTCTGCTGTAACCCCCTCCCCCGGTACTACGTCAGCCTTGAGAAGCGCGTGAATTGAACGGGTTGGTTTGTGATGGACAACGTAACGGCGGAGACCACGGTGCCGCAGATCCCGACGGACCGGGAAGCGGAACCGGTCAAGTGGTTCGACGAACTCCGTGAGTCGCACGGTGTGCACTGGGACGAGATCACGAACACGTGGTACGTGACGCGATACGACGACGTGTACGAACTTCTCCCTGATCCCCGGCTCGGCGCCCAGGTGGAAACCTATTGCCCGCCCTCGCTGACGGAAGAGCAGGAGAACACCTACTGGCGGGTGACGGAGTTCATCGACCGCTGGCCCGTGTTCTCCGATCCGCCGCGGCACACCGGGATGCGGCGTCTGCTCCTGCCGTTGTTCACGCCCGCCGCCGTTCGGCAGATGATCGCCGCGATGGCGGATTCCATCGCGGCGACCAGTTCCACGGTGACGCCTGACAGGCTGTTCGCCGATGTCGTCAGGCCGGCTCTGGCAGCCGGCCTGAGCGATCTCCTGGACGAGGAGACGGACGGCTTGGCACAGCTCGCCGACTGCGCCACCCGGATCCTGGCCGTCGGGCCGATCGAGACGTACGACCCCGCCATCGGGCGGCTCGCGGAAGAGGCCATGGACGAGCTGACCGGGCTCGTCGCGCAGCGCTGCGCGGTTCCCCGGGGGGTCCTCGCCTCGGCGCTGAGCCGCGCTCTGTCCGACGGGACGTTGGATCTTCTGGACGCGACCGCGATATACGCCCAGCTGGTGAGTGGCGCGTTGGAACCCACCGCGGCGGCTGTCGCACGCCTGTTGGAGGCGTTGACCGGCCCGGAGAGCGCCGCCGTCGACCTGGAGGAGGACGTCGACGGGGCCGTGGACGAGGCGCTGCGGCTCGTCACGCCCTTCCACTTGGCCACCAGGCGCGCGCTGTCCGATCTGACCCTGCACGGTCACACCGTACGGGCCGAGTCGCGCGTGGTCCTCGTACTCGTGGCAGCCAACCGCGACCCGAGGCGGTTCGCCGACCCGGGCACCTTCCGTGCGGACAGGACCGGGGCTCGCCATGTCGCCTTCGGGCGGGGCCGGCACGCGTGTCTGGCCGCCGGACTCACGCGGCAGGTCATGAGGGAGATGATGCTGCAACTCGCGTCGACAGGCCTGTTGGAGCAGCTGCCTCGGCTGACCGCGGTGTGGAAGGGGGACTTCGGGGCGCGTTTCGCCGACGACCTCGTGGTCACGCGGGACGCCTGAGGCAGGCCGCAGGGGCACGGACCGGGCCGGCGCGGTCCCCTGTGCCGTGACGAGCGCCGGCAGGGCCGCGCGGACCGGCGACCGTCGCCCCTCTCCGGCCCGCTCCGCCGGCTCCTGAAACGCAGCGACGCGCGGCGGTCCGCGTTCCCATCGATCCCCGCTTCCAGACAAGGCATCATGATCATGGTCAAACCGGACAGCCTGACAGCCCTTCGCCCGGACAGCTTTCAGCCTGATGCGGAAAGTACGGAGGCCGGACACACCAGAAGTTTCAAGGAGACGTGGGACTTCCTGAAACCACTGCTGCCTCGCGTCCCCGTCACGCGCGTGTACGACACCACCCCCCTGGATTACATCAGCTCCCCCGTGTGGTCGGCCGTGACCCCTCTGGCCAAAGACCTGACGGTGAGCGCGGGAAAGGGGGCGACGCCGATCGCGGCGAAGCTGAGCGCCGTCATGGAGGCGATCGAGCGAGTCTCGGCCGAGGAAATCCCGGCCCTCCGGATCGTCAGGGGTTCCTACGAGGAACTCGCTCCCGCCGCTGCGGTCGACCCGGAGGACTTCAGCCTGCCGCAGGACACGACGTACCGGCCCGACGCCGTTTTCTCCTGGACGGGGGCGTACGACCTGGCGCAGGGGGGCCATCATCTGGTACCGACCGACCTCGTCCTCAATCCCTCCGCGGAAGGCATGACGGCGCGGATCGAGACCAACGGGCTCGCCTCCGGGAATACGTATTCAGAGGCGGTCCTCCACGCGGTCTGTGAGCTTGTCGAGCGCGACGCGGTGTCGGAGGAAGCGTTTTACTCCGCTCACCACGACCCGCTTTTCTCTCCTCGTCGACCTTTGAGGGTCATATCCCCGGATTCGGTTCCAGCCGGAACCGCGAAGGAGTTCATCGACGCGCTGACCGCTCAGGGTCTGGTTGTCCGGATACAGGATCTGACCAACGTGATCGACGTTCCGGTCATCCGGGTCGTCCTTTTCGACAACGGCTACTTCGGGCAGGAGGGCAAGGTGACCTACTTCCCCGGGTACGGGGCCGACCTCCAGCCCGAACGGGCGCTGCTTCGCGCTCTCACCGAGGCGTGCCAAGGTCACGCCAGCTTCGCCACGGGCGCGCGAGAGGTGTTCGAGACCGGGCGCGCCAGGCGCCGGCCGGCCGAGCTGAAGCGGATCGACGCTCTTTACCGCAGCCCCGGCTCCCTGGCGTTCCCGCAGGCCAAGGACGGCAGCGGCAGCATCCTGCAGAACATACACACGGTCGTCGGCCGGCTGCGGGACGCAGGACACGACAAGTGCCTGGTGACAGAACTTACCCGCGAGGATCTCGGCGTGCCGGTGGTTCGTGTCCTGATTCCGGGCCTCGCGTCTCCCTACGGTGAGAGTTCGCGCACCCCTACCCTCCGCCTGCTGGAATCGGTGATCTGAGCCATGAGAACCACCATATTCACCGGGCCGTCCCTGCCGCCGGGCGAGGCACGGGCCCTTATGCCGCAGGCGCACGTGCTTCCCCCCGCGAAACGCGGCGACGTCTACCGGGCCAGAGAAATCGGAAGCTCCCGGATCCTCATCATCGACGGATCGTTTTCGCAGGTGCTCCCGGTGTCACCGCGCGAGGTCGTCGAGGTGGCTCGCGACGGCGCTCAGATCGTCGGGGCGTCCAGTATGGGGGCCATACGGGCCGCGGAATGCTGGCCCGTCGGCGTCCACGGTGTCGGAGCCGTCTACAGGATGTACCGGTCCGGCCTCTTCGATTCGGACGACCCCGTGGTGGTCGCGACGGATCCCGACGACGACCACTCGGCGGTGAGCGTCGCCCTGGTCAATATCCGTGCGGCGATCAGAAAGCTGTACGGTCTGAAGCTGATCACCCGGTCCCAGGGTGTGGAGCTTCACCGGGTCGCCGCCGAATCGTACTATCCCGACCGGGTCTGGCGGCTTCTGTTCAAGAAAGCCGGGATCGGCGACCCGAGTGGCGTGATAGGTGAAGTCGCAGCCTCCGTCGACATCAAGAGGGTGGACGCACTGAGGGCGGTTCGCTTTCTTTCGCTCCTGCCCGACGGAGCACCCGCCGATGGAAACGACCGCCGATTCAGCCAAGGGCCCCGATACGCCTCGCACGACCCGCTTCTCGGCCACAGCCGTGAAGAACTCGATCTGTCGCTCCCTCCGTTCATCTTCGGAACCGGCCGGTATCAGAAATACATCCGGTTCCTGCTGGCCGGACAGCTCGATTTCGCAGGACTGAACACCGGGAGCGATTCGAAGCTGTCCCGAAATTCCTCGGTCGAGCCAGCTCTCGCGCGCCTCTTCCTCGACATTCCGTCACTGTCCGCAAACCTGATGGACAAGATTCATCATTTCAGGCAGTTCGAGACGGAAGTGATGCTGTGGCATGCGGTTCACCGGCTGAAGGATCACAAGACGAGCAGAACGGAGGTGACACCTCCGCATGAGACCAGGGTCAGGGACTCGATAGCGAAGGCCCACGGCTACGACCACTGGGACGCGCTGACGACCGACTTGCGTGACGACGCTCTGCCCAGCGGGGTCCCCCTCGGCTGGATCGAGGAATCCTGTCACGACTTGGCTCTCGCCCGGTCCTGACACCCCCGGGACCGCCGAGCGGCGACACCGACGGAGGCCGGCGGCAGGAGCAGCGGTCTGGCCCGGTCGAAACGGTCGGCTGAAGGATCCCAGGGCTCGTCCAGCACGGCCAGCCCCTCCGGGCCGCCCTGGCGCCAGGCGGCGACCGCGCGGGCCAGGTCGCCCGGTGTGCGGCCGACGGCATCAGCGGGCGCGGAGGGCGCGGGTGGACGCGGTCAGGCCGGGGCCGGGGCGGCGGCCAGGCGTACCCGGGGTCCGAGGGGATCGGTTCGGGTCGTGTGGTGGTCGGACACATCTGGGTGGGGTTGATTGTGATGACGGGCCACATATGCCGGTGACCTGCGGACTTCTACGTTGTGGCCACACCCGACGTCCCCGCAGACACCCTGGAAGTGGTGCACATGGTCTCCATCGGAACCGCCCCGAAGGCCCCGTCAGGCATCAGACGGATCGTCGCCGCCAGTCTCATCGGGACCACCATCGAGTGGTACGACTTCTTCCTGTACGGCTCCGCCGCCGCCCTCGTGTTCAACACGTTGTTCTTCCCCTCCAGCGACCCCCTCGTCGGGACCCTGCTGGCCTTCCTCACCTATGCCGTCGGGTTCGCCGCCCGGCCGCTCGGCGGGGTCGTGTTCGGGCACTACGGGGACCGGATCGGGCGCAAGCGGCTGCTGGTGCTCAGCCTGTTGATGATGGGCGGGGCCACCTTCGCGATCGGGCTGTTGCCGACGCACGCGAGCGTCGGGGTGGGGGCGCCCGTCCTGCTGACCGTGCTGCGGCTGGTGCAGGGGTTCGCGCTGGGCGGGGAGTGGGGCGGGGCGGTGCTGCTCGTCGCCGAGCACGGCGACGACCGCAGCCGCGGGTTCTGGGCCTCGTGGCCGCAGGCCGGTGCCCCCGGCGGCAACCTGCTGGCCACCGGCGTACTCGCGCTGCTCGCCGCCTTCCAGTCCGACGAGGCGTTCCTCGCCTGGGGCTGGCGGATCCCGTTCCTGCTGTCCGGGGTGCTGGTGGTCATCGGGCTGTGGATCCGCGTGTCGGTCTCCGAGTCGCCCGCGTTCCTGGAGGCGCGGGCCCGGGCCGAGGCCGAGGAGGCCGCGGGGGCGAAGGCGCGGCCGCCGGTGGTCGAGGTGCTCCGCACCGGCCGGCGGGGCGTGCTGACCGCGATCGGGGTCCGCCTCGGCGAGAACGTCTCGTACTACGTCCTGACGGCCTTCCTCCTGGTCTACGTCACCGTGCACCTGCACCTGCCGAAGTCGGACGCGCTGAACGCCGTACTGATCGGCTCGGCCGTGCACTTCGTGACCATCCCGCTGTGGGGCGCCCTGTCCGACCGGATCGGCCGCCGCGCGGTGACCCTCGTCGGATCGGTCGGCATGGCCGGCTGGGCGTTCGCCTTCTTCGCCCTGCTGGACTCCCGCTCCTTCCCGGTGATCGCCGCCGCGGTGACCGCCGGACTGCTGCTGCACGGGGCGATGTACGGTCCGCAGGCGGCGTTCATCTCGGAGATGTTCGATACCCGGGTGCGCTACTCGGGCGCCTCGATGGGTTCGCAGCTCGCCTCCATCATCGGCGGGGCGCTCGCGCCGATCATCGCCGTCGAGCTCCTCAAGGACTACGGGTCCTCCGTGCCGGTCTCCCTCTACCTGTGCGCGGCGGCGCTGGTGACGACGGTGACGGTCGTGTTCGCCCGGGAGACGCGGGGCCGCAGCCTCACCGGGTCCGAGGCGGCGCCCGCCCCCGTCCGGGCCGCCGTCAACGGCTGACGGCGCCCGTACGCGCCCACGTAAGCTCACCCCCGTGACAGACCGCTCCGGCGAACGGGCCGGCCTCCGGGAGCTGCTCGGCCTGCTCGCGCGGGGCGCGCCGGCCGAGGACTTCGCCGGGCCGGCCGCGGCCGCGCGCGCCGCCGGGGCCCCCGCCGGGGAGGTGGCCGCCCTGGAGGAGGCCGCGCGGGTGGCGCTGGAGGTGCACCGGACGCTGCTCCGCCACCGCACCCGGGAGGCGGAGCTGACCGCGCTGTTCGACAACGCCGGCGACCTCGCGGCGCTGCGGGACCTGGACGCGGTCCTGCGGGCCATCACCCACCGGGCCAAGCAGCTGCTGCACACCGACGTCACGTACCTCTCCCTCAACGACGAGACCGCGGGCGACACCTTCATGCGGGTCACCGACGGTTCGGTGTCGGCCGCGTTCCAGCAGCTGCGGCTCGGCATGGGCGAGGGCCTGGGCGGGCTGGTCGCCCAGACCGCCCGCCCGTACGCGACCGGGGACTACCAGAGCGACCCCCGTTTCCAGCACACGCGTCCCATCGACAGCGCGGTGGCCGAGGAGGACCTGCACGCCATCCTGGGTGTGCCGCTGCGGCTGGGCGCGAAGGTCATCGGGGTACTGTTCGCCGCCGACCGGCGCCCGCGCGCGTTCTCGGCGCGCGAGGTGGCGCTGCTGTCCTCGCTCGCCGACCACGCGGCGATCGCCATCGACGGGGCCCGTCTGCTGGAGGAGACGCGCCGGGCCCTGGCCGAGCTCAACGCGGCGTCGCGCACCATCCAGGAGAACAGCGACGCGCTGCGGCGGGCCGAGGAGGCGCACGACCGGCTGACCGGTCTCGTGCTGCGCGGCGGGGACATCACCGAGGTCGCGGCGGCGATCGGCACCCTCCTCGACGGCGGCACGCTGATCCACGACGCGGACGGCCTGGAGCTGGCCCGCGTACGGTCGGACCCGCTGCCCCCGCCCGCCCGCGCCGTCGCGGCGTCCCGGAGCAGCGGGCGGGCGGTGCCCCGGGAGGGGACCTGGGTGTGCGCGGTGCTCGCCGGCCCGGAACTGCTGGGCAGCGTCACCCTCACCGGCCGCGCCGGTCTCGACGACGCCGGGCGGCGCCTGTTCGAGCGGGCCGCGACGGTCACGGCGCTGCTGCTGCTCCTGCGGCGTTCGGTCGCGGAGACCGAGGACCGGATACGCGGCGAACTCCTGGGCGACCTGCTGAGCCCCTCCGCGGATCCCGCGGGCCTGGCCGTGCGCGCCCGGCGCCTGGGCGTGGACCTCGGCCGGCCGCACGCCCTGTTCGTCCTGCACAGCGACGCCGCCCCGCGCCCGCGGCTGCTCGCCGCGGCGGCGCACCAGGCGCGCGAGCGGGGCGGTCTGGCGGGGGTCCACCACGACCACGCCGTACTGCTGGCCCCCTCGGACCGCGCCGGCGCGGACGCCTCGGGGCTGGCCGCCGCGCTCGGCCGGGCGGTGGGCGGCCCGGTCACGGTCGGTGCGGCGCGCGCCGGCGGCAGTCCGGCCGCGCTGCCCGCGGCGCACGCGGAGGCCCTGCGCTGCCTGTCGACGCTGCGCGCGCTGGGCCGGGACGGCGACGGCGCCGCGCCGGCGGAGCTCGGGTTCCTCGGCGTGCTCCTGGGCGACCGGCCGGACCTGCCCGCGTACGTACGGGACGTCCTCGGGCCGCTGCTGGAGTACGACGCCCAGCGCGGCAGCGAGCTCGTCCACACGCTGCGGGTCTACTTCGCCTCGGGGATGAGCCAGGCCAGGGCGAAGGACGCGCTGCACGTCCACGTGAACACGGTGGTGCAGCGCCTGGACCGCATCGGCCGGCTGCTGGGCCCGGGCTGGCAGTCGCCGGACCGGGCGCTGGAGCTCCAACTGGCCCTGCGGCTGCACCAGGTGTCCGGCGGGACCGCTACGGACGCTTCGCCCGGCTCCCCCGCCTGACCTCTGGTCAGCTCGTCGACCTCTCCGGCCTCTCCGGCCTCTCCAGCCCCGTGTTGACATGACCCCGCCCTGAGTCCATGATTCCATTAGTTATCTAGTGGATTGACGGAAAGGGGGGAAGCTGTGCGAGGCGTGACCACCTCCGACGCGGCGGACGACCGGTGGGCCCTGGAGGCGCGCGGGCTCGGTAAGAAGTACGGGCGCCGCTGGGCCCTGAAGGACTGCTCCTTCCGGGTCCCCGCGGGCCGCATCGCCGCCCTCGTCGGGCCGAACGGCGCCGGCAAGAGCACCCTGCTGAACCTGGCGACCCGCCTGGCCGACCCCTCGGCCGGCGAGCTGCGGATCTTCGGCTCCCCCGTATCGGCGCCCGGCGCCATGACCCGCTGGGCCTACCTCGGCCAGGACAAGCCGCTGTTCAAGCGGTTCACCGTGGCGCAGACCCTGCGGATGGGCCTGGAACTCAACCCGGCCTGGGACCAGGAGGTGGCCGAGCGGATCATCCGGTCCGGGCAGGTGCCGCTCACGTCCCGGATCGAGGACCTGTCGGGCGGCCAGCGCACCCGCGTGGCCTTCGCGCTCGCCTTCGGGAAGCGGCCCGAACTGCTGTTGCTGGACGAGCCCATGGCCGATCTGGATCCGGTCGCGCGGGAGGAGATGGGCGCGCTGCTGCTGTCCGAGGCCGCCGAGCACGGCACGACCGTACTGATGTCCTCCCATCTGCTCACCGAGATCGAGGACATGTGCGACTACCTGCTCGTCCTCGCCGACGGACGCGTCCGCATGGCGGGCGAGGCGGACGAACTGGTCCCCATGCACACCGTGGTCACCGGCGTGACCCCGGAAGGGGACCTGCCCGCCGCCCTGGCACCCCACACCGTGATCGAAGTACGCACCTCCGGACGGCACTTCACCGCCATGGTCCGGCGCCAGGGACCGCTGGAGGGCGAGTGGCAGCTGTCCCGGCCCGGCATGGAGGAGGTGCTGCTCGCGTACCTCCGCTCCCCCGGGGCTCCCGCGCTGCTCTCCCCGACCGCCGTCCCCGGCCACCGAGAGGAGTTCGCCGCATGAGCAGCGCACTGACCCAGGACACCCCCCGCAAGGGTGTCGCGTCCGCCCCGGCCCGCCGACTGCGCGGACTCGCCTGGCTGATGGTCCGCCAGCACCGTACGGCGCTGCTCGTCTGCGCCGCCGCCGTCGTCCTCGGCACGGTCTGGATCGTCTACGAGCGCGGCGCGATGCTGGACACCCTGCACGGCGCCGGATGGCCCGCGAAGTCGCCCGCGGAGCTCGACGGCAGCGTCGCCAACAGGGTCACCAACGACCTGAACTCCGGGGGGAGTTCGGTGGCCTTCCTGTCCCTGCTGCTGGGCGTGTTCCTCGGTGCGCCGCTCATCTCCGCCGACCAGGAGAGCGGGGTCGCGCGGCTCGTCACGACCCAGTCGGTCTCCCGTACCCGTTGGCTGGCGTGGAAGCTGTGCTTCGCCCTGGTCCTCGCCTCGGTGACGACCGGGATCCTCGGCCTCGTCTACGCCTGGTGGTGGCGCTCCGCCGGGCCGTTCGCGCCCAGCGACTGGCTGTCGAACCCGGTGTTCGAGGTGACGGGCCCCGTCGGGGTGGCGACGGCGCTGTTCACCACCTCGCTCGGCATCCTGGCCGGGGCGCTGCTGCGCCGCACCGTGGTGGCCATGGTCTGCACCTTCCTGGTCTCGGGCGTCGCCCTGGTCGCGGCGGAGGAGTTCCGGACCCATCTCGCCACCCCCAGGCGGCTCACGTACCCGCTCGGCGAGAGTCAGCCCGCGCTGCTCGACCACGTGGTCCAGGTGGACAACTGGATCGGTACCGCCTCCGGGAAGCTCTACGGGTGGGGCACCTGCGTGAACGACAGCGCGCCGGAGAGCTGCCGGAGCGGGCTCGGCATCGTCAATTCGGTGTGGGACTACTACGGCGAGGACCAGATGGCGGGCATGCAGTGGGCCGCCGCGGCGGTACTGCTGGCGCTCGCCGCCGTGTGCGTCGCCGCGCTGATGTGGCGGGCCCGGCGCCGCCCGCTGTAGGCGGCACCGCCTGCGGCGGCCCCCTGCCGCGGGGCCGCCGCGGCCGCGTGGAACCCCTAGGCTGAAAGACCCTACGAAAGATCAAGGAGGCGGGCACCGTGGTCGTGTTTCGCATCGAACGCCGCAGCGGCATGCCCGCCTACCTCCAGATCGTCCACCAGGTGGAGCAGGCGCTCCGCATGGGGGCGCTGGCCGAGGGCGACAAGCTGCCCACGGCGGCGCAGGTCGCCGCCACCACGAAGGTGAACCCCAACACCACCCTCAAGGCGTACCGCGAGCTGGAGCGGTTGGAGCTGGTCGAGGTCCGGCAGGGCTCCGGCACCTTCATCACCCGCTCCCTGGCCACCCCGCAGACCGCGCCCGAGTCCCCCCTGCGGGGCCGGCTCGGGGCGTGGATGCGCGAGGCGCGGGAGCAGGGGATGACCGCCGACGACGTGACGACGCTGTTCGACACGGTCCTCGGCGAGGCCTACCCGGGGGGCGCGCCCCGGCCTTCGCACGTCGCGCACCTCCCCGCGCATTGATCTGCCATGAGCCTCCGTCAGTAGGTGTAGCTCAGACCCGACTTGTACGGGGTGAGGGTGCGCTGGCTCACCACGCCGCGGTAGGTGTACCAGCCCCACTTCTTGCACATCGTCTGGTAGCTGAGGGTGTTGAAGGACCCCGAACCCACCCGCACGCGCGGGTAGATGACGTTGTCGCCCCAGTCGCCTTCGGCCGGGCCGCTGGAGTAGCTGTCCACCCCCCAGTAGACGCCGACCACGGACCCCCCTCCCGGACAGTTCCAGCTGCCGAAGTTGACCCAGACGTTCCCGCCCGACCAGGCGCTGGCCGGAGCGGTGCTGAGGGCGACGGCGCTCAGGGTCATCGCCGAACCCACCAACACGGCACGGGACTTCCGGAGCAGTGATCCACGCATGAGACCTCCCCAGTGACGGATGCGCGCGTTCTCGCTTCGCGTGCGCAGCAGACTCCCACACGATCCGGCCGATTGTCTGACTTTCGACGGGATGACGTCGATGTCGAACTTTTGCATGACAAATGAACGTTCGACTGATGCGTGTTTCCCGTGGTCAGGCGGCCAGGGACGTGGTGATCACCAGGGGTGGACGCTCGCGTTCCGCCGCCCACGGACGGCTGCGTACGAGTTCCGGGTCGGCCACCGAGGACGCTTCCTTCACCGAGGGGTGGTGCTGGACAACGCCCCGGAACCCGGCGAGCTCCAGCAGGGGCGGATAGGTGCCGACGGGCCAGGCGTGGTTGCGCATCTCCTGCCAGGTCCCGTCCGTGCGCCGCAGCCGTACGGTGAGCTCCTGGCCCGGCCCGTACGCCGCGCCCGGCTCGCCGATCCGCAGGGAGGCGTACTCCGTGCCGTTGCAGGCGGGGTCGGTGGCCAGCAGCACGAACGGGGCTCCGGGGCGCAGCAGCCGGCGGATCTCGGTGAAGACGGCGAGGACGGCCTCCTCGGTCGGCAGCGAGGCGAGCACGTGGTTGCACATCGCCGCGTCCGCGCAGCCGTCCGCCAGGCCGGTCACCCGGCCGTTCTCGACCAGGTGGAACTCCGCCACCGCGGTCCCCGGGGTCCGGGCCAGTGCCAGCATCTCGGGGGAGGTGTCCACCCCCAGCACCCGCGCCCCCAGGCGCCGGGCGGCGTGGTCGGCGACCGTGCCCGGACCGCACCCGTAGTCGACGAGGACGTCCCCGGCGCCGATCCTGCGTTCCAGGGACCGGAAGACGAACGGGTAGCCGAGCAGCCAGTCGGTGGCCGCCTCCACTGCCGCGAAGGCCTGCGCCCCGGCATGTCCGGACCAGGCTGCGCCCTCCGCCGGGTCCTTCGGTGCGTCTTCCCACGACCTGTCGCTCACAGCCCCACTATCGGCCCACGGCGGCCCGGCCGCGACGTCACGACACGGCGCGGGCGGGGGGCAAGTATCCGCCGGGTCGCGCTTCGGGGCCGTCGAGGGCCCGGGCGGAGGCGGAAGGCTGTGGCAAGATGCCGCGATGATCTCCAACTCACCCATACCCGCGGTCGTTGCCGCAGGGCGGATGTCCACGATGGAGCAGCCGGTGCTCGCTCTCCCGAGCGGCCTGGAGCTGCGGCCCTGGCACCTCTCCGACGCCGACGTCCTGGTGGCCGCCGGGCGGGATCCCGGGATTCGCCAGTGGAATCGGCTGCTGGTGGAGTCGCCCGAGGACGCCCGTCGGCGAGTGGAACGCATGCACGAGCGCTGGCGGGGCGAGGTGAGCGCCATCTGGGCCATCGCGCGACCGGGTGGCGAGGCGGTGGGACTGATCGGGTGGGGCGACATCGACCTCGCCGGGGGCAGCGCCGAGATCGTCTACTGGATCCTCCCCGCGGCGCGCGGCGGCGGTGTGGTGGTCGAGGCCACGAAGCGGGTCAGCGCGTGGGCCCTCAACGACCTCGGCCTGCACCGCCTGCGCTTGTGCCACTCGGTGGCCAACCCGGCATCCTGCCGTGTGGCCGAGAAGGCCGGATACTCCCTCGAAGGCACCATGCGCAGCGCGCTGCTGCACGCGGACGGATGGCACGACGAGCACCTGCACGCCCTCGTCCAGGGGGACATCTGATCCTGCGGCGCTAGGCGGCCGGGGCGAGGAGTTCCGGGCCGTTGTTGCGGACGCTGTTGACCGCCGTGGTGACCGCGCGGACCTCCAGGTGGCCTTCGGCGGGGGTGGCCAGGAGGGCGCGCAGGTCGTGCGGGTCCTGGTGGGCGGGGTCGAGCCAGGCGTCGAAGTCGGCGGGGGCGAGCGCCAGGGGCATCCGGGGGTGGACGCGGCCCGCGGCGTCGGTGGCCTCGGTGGTGATCACCGTGCAGGTCGCCCACCAGGCGGCCGGGTCGTCGGCATCGGTGACCGAGGGGTCGCGCCAGAACTCGTAGAGGCCCGCCATCGCCATCACCGCGCCGTCCTCGGGGCTGATGAAGTACGGCTGCTTGTACGCCTTGGCGGTGGCGGTGGCGGGGACCGGCTGCCATTCGTAGAAGCCGTCGGCGGGGAGCAGGCAGCGGCGTTTGGCGTAGGCGCGGCGGTAGGCGGGCTTCTCCGCCACCGTCTCGACGCGGGCGTTGATCATCTTCGCTGCGCTGCCCGGTCCCTTCGACCAGGACGGCACCAGTCCCCAGCGCAGCGCCCGCAGCCGCCGCTCCACCACGCCGCTGTCCCGGTCGGCGCGCTCCAGCACCGCCCACACCGGATCGGTCGGGGCCACGTTCCAGCTCGGCGGCACCGGGGTGTCGGGGCTCGGCGCGTCGACGCCGAACAGGCCGGTCAGGTCCTCGGGGCTACGGGTGGAGACGTATCGGCCGCACATGACTCCAGCCTGCCACGCGGGGCCGGGATCGGGGGTCGAACCGGCGGGCGGCGGACCGGTCGGCCTTGATGGTCGAGGAACCCTCGACGGGTCAGGTGCCCGATGCGACTTCAGGTGGCGTTCATGGCCGGGGCGCCGGTGGGCACCCCGTGCGGTTCGGGCTCGTTCGCGGTCGGTGGCAGCCCGGTGAGGAAGGTGCGGATCTCGTCGGCCTCGGGGACGGCGAGGGTGGTGTAGAGGTCAAGGGCCTGTCGGGCGTGGTCGTGGGCGAGGTCGATGCGGCCGAGGTCGCGGTGGACGTGCGCCAGCCCGTCGTGGGCGCGGGCCTGCTCGGGGCGGTAGCTGAACTCGCGGGCGAGGATCAGCGCGGTGTCGTGTTCGGCCGCGGCCCGGGCGAGGTCGCCCATGGACCGGGCGGCTTCCGCGAGGGCGTTGAGCGACTCGGCCTCGTCTCCGGGGAAGTCGAACCGGCGGCTCAGCTCCAGGGCCTGGTGGTGATGGTGCCGGGCCTCGTCGTAGCGGCCCTCCCGTTGGCACAGCAGCCCGATGTTGTTCAGCACGACGGTCTCGCCGATGCGGGATCCCGTCTCGCGGTACGCGTGCAGCGCTTGCCGATGGTGTTCGTGGGCGTCCTCGTACCGTCCTCGGCGTTCGTGGACGATGCCGAGGTCGGTCAGGCACCTGGCTTCGCCACCGCGGTCGCCCAGCTCCCGGAAGAGCGCGAGCGACTGCGCGCAGTGGTCGTGGGCCTGGTCGTATTCTCGCCGCCGCCTGGAGACGGTGCCGAGGGCCTGCAGTGCGCCGGCCGCGACGCCCTGGTCGCCGATCCCGCGCGCGAGGTCCAGGGCGTGCCGGTAGTGCTCGGCCGCTTGCTCGTAGGCGCCGTGCCACCAGAAGTGCACCTGGCCGAGATCGATGAGCGTGCGGGCTTCGGCGGCTGTGTCGCCGCTCCGGTGGGCGGCTCGTAGTGCCAGGCCGCCGAGGGCCAGCGCGTCGGCCTGGTGGGCGTGGCCCAGCAGGTAGCGGTGCAGGGTGGCGGCCAGTTGGCTGGTGTGGGGGAGCCAGTCGTGCTCGGATGCGTACTGGGCGGACGCCATGAGGTTCGCGCGTTCGCTGTCCAGCCAGTTGATCGCCTCGGCCTCGTCCCGTGGGGGCGAGGCCTGGGTGTCCGGCACGGGGATGCGTGGCCTGCGGTTCCTGCCCTCGGGGTAGAGGTGGTCGATGGCCGCGCACGCGGTGTGGAGATAGTGGTGGAACAGTCGGCCGAGGGCCTCGCGCTGGGCGCCCGGGGGTTCCTGGGCGGCCGCGGTGGCGAGGGCGTGTTCGCGCAGCAGGTCGTGGAAGGTATAGCGGCCGAGCTGGTGCTGGGTCAGGACGTGGGCGTCCAGGAGGTCTTCCAGAAGCGCCTCGGCCTGCTCCGGCGCGAGGTCGGCCAGCGCGGATGCCGCCTCGGGGCTGACGTCACGGCCCGGCTGGAGCCCCAGGAGCCGGAACATGCGCTGCTGATCCGGAGTCAGCTGCTCGTAGGACAGCGTGAACGCCGCGGCCACTCCTCGCTCCGAGGTGGCCAGCTCGGAGAGTCTGCGGCGCTGGTCGCGGAGCCGGTCGGCCAGGTATGCGACGGTCCAGCGCGGGCGATGGTGCAGGCGGGCGGCGGCGATGCGGACGGCCAGCGGCAGGAATCCGCACAACTGCAGGACATCGAGGACGGCCAGGGGTTCGGCGGCCGCCCGTTCGCCGACGATCGCCGTGAACAACTCCAAGGCGTCCGCGGCGGGCAGCACGTCCAGGGACAGGGCATGTGCCCCGTCCAGGTCGGTCAGCCGTCGGCGGCTGGTGATCAGGATGAGGGCGCGGGAGGATCCGGGCAGCAACTGGCGCACTTGATCCGAGCCGAGGGCGTTGTCCAGCACGGCCAGCACGCGACGGCCGGAGAGTTCGGACCGCCACAGTGCGGCGCGATCGGCGACCGACGCGGGTATCTGCTGGGTGGGCACGCCGAGTTGTCCCAGGAGGATCTCGAGCGCGGCACCGGCGTCGAGCGGCGCCTGACCGGCGGTGTGCGCCTGCAGGTCGATGAAGAGCTGTCCGTCCGGGAAGTGGTCCGCGAGGCGGTGCCCGGCATGGACCGCGAACGTCGTCTTGCCGACGCCGGCCATCCCGTCGATCGCCGAGATCGTCACGACGCCGCCGTTGTTGCCCGACCACAGGCGGATCAGGCCGTCGAGCTCGCCTTCGCGTCCGGTGAAGTCCGGGACGTCGTAAGGCAGGAAGTTGATCCCCTGCGGCTTCGCCGACGCGGTGACCGGCGGCCGCAGATCGGGGGCGTCCCGCAGGATGTCCTGTTCGAGCTTGCCGAACGCGTGGCCGGGGTCCAGTCCCTGCTGCTCGGCCAGGGTCGCCCGGAAGGTTCTCGCCACGTCCAAGGCGTCGGTTTGGCGTCCGGCGCGGTGCAGGGCGAGCATCAGCTGGCAGCAGAGCCGTTCCCGCAAGGGGTTGGCGGCCGCGTGGACGGACAGTTCGTCGATGAGCTCGTCGTGCCGCCCCCGGGCCAGTTCCAGCTCGGCCAGGCGCTCGACGGCGGTCAGCAGCTGCCCGTTCAGACGCGCTCTGGCGCTCTGGACGTAATGGGCGGTGATGTCGGCCAGCGGCTCTCCCCGCCACAGCGCCAGCGCGGCACGTATCCGGTCCGCGGCGTCCCCCGGGTCGTCGGAGTCGGCCGGCGCTTGGGCGATCAGGCTGGTGAACTCGTCCAGGTCGAGCTGTCCCGGCTCGGGGGTGATCACGTACCCGGCCGGTCGCGTGGCCAGCATCCGGTCGGCTCCCGAAGCGCGCAGCATCCGTCGGATCGCGGCGACCGTGGTCTGGATCTGCGCGCGGGCGGAATCGGGCGGCAGCGGCCCCCACATCGCGTCGATCAGGCGGTCCGTACTGATCGCGACCCCGGCATGGAGCAACAGGTAGGCGAGCACCGCGCGGTGACGGGGTGCCAGGCCGGGAGCACCCGAACCGGGGGCCACGGCCTCCACCGAGCCGAGGATCGCGAACCGCATGCCGTCACTCCCGGGGTCACCAGCACGTGCATCGAAGAAGCATCGGAAATGTATCAAGATCAACCGGCAGGGTTACCGCCATGCCACTCCACACCGTTGAACCGGAGATCACGACCGGTGAAACCGCGACTCTGTTCACCGCCACGCACCAGGCCCTGGGGGTCGTCCCCAACCTGGCCAGGGTGATGGCCAACAGCCCGCCCGTACTGAAGGGGTACTTGGGCGCCGTCACCACCCTGGGCGCGGAAGGAACCCTGTCGGCGGACGTGCGCGAGCGCATCGCATTGCTGGTGGCGCAGGAGAACGCGTCCGACTACTGCCTGTCCGTGCATGCGTTCCGCGGGACCAGGACGGCCGGGTTGAGTGCGGCCGAGGCCACCCGCGCTCGCCGGGGCGAGGCCGACGACCCCTGGGCCGCCGCCGTCCTGGATCTGGCCGCCGTGATGGTCCGTGACCGCGGAACCGTTGCCGACGAGCAGCTGACCGCGGCCCGGCGCGCCGGCCTGTCCGACGGGCAGATCGTCGAGGTCATCGCCCATGTCGCTCTCAACGTGTTCACCAACTACCTCGCCACGGCCGCCCGTATCGACATCGACTGGCCGCTCGTGCGCCACACCGACTGAAGGAACGCGAACGTGATGACGCGGTCAGAGCCGGATCGCCGCAACCGGATCACCCCAGCCCCTCAAAAACGGAATTCCCTCCCCACCGAGGAGTCCCACATGATCAGCGCCGTGCCCCTCACTCATGTCTCCACTGAAGACGCCGCCGCCTGGCATGCGGTCGTGGCGGCCTCGGTCGCCGGCGATCTGCCTGGAGAGCCCCGGCCCACGTTCGAGCAGATCCACGCCCAACTCACCGTCGCCGGGCGGGACAACCGCCGGCTCCTCTGGCAAGCCACCGCGACCGACGGCGCGGTGGTCGGTGTGGCCGGGCTGCGGTTGTTCACATCGGACGGCCAAAAACACCTGGCTGAGCTGGAGTTGCACGTCGCCCCGGACCGGCGGCGCTCGGGCGTCGGCTCGCACCTGCTGGCCACGGCCGTGGAGGCGGCACAGGCCGAACAGCGCCGCAGCCTGATAGCCGCCGTGGCCGGCGACGGACCGGGGGACGCGTTCTGCGCCGAGCGCGACTTCCGGCGGGTACTGGCACTGGACCACCTGCTGCTCGATGTCGCACGGGCCGACGATGCCGCAGCCGGCGCCGAGCACCCCGGCTACGAACTGGCCGGCTGGACCGGCACGGTTCCCGACGACCTGGCCGAGGCGTTCGCCGCGGCCAAGAACGCGATGAACGACATGCCCACCGGCGACATGGACTACGGCAGCCAGAACTGGACCGCCGACCGCGTCCGGGCCATGGCCGAGGTGCTGGCCGACCGCGGTGACGTACTGCTGACGACCGCTGCGCTCGGCAAGGGGGAGATGGCCGGATACACCGAGATCGTCATCCGCGCCGGGGAGACCCGCCGGGCACTGCAGTACGACACCGTCGTGGTGCCCGCACACCGCGGCCACGGGCTCGGGCTGTGGGTCAAGGCCGAGATGGTGCGCAGGCTCCGCGCCGAGCACCCCGCGATCGTGGAGATCGAGACCGACAACGCCCAGGACAACACCCACATGCTCGCCGTGAACCGGCAGCTGGGCTTCCGCTTCCACCGCAGCACCCACACGTACCAACTCGACTTGCCCGCCACCTGACCACTCCACGACCCGGCCATCCCACAACCTGACCCCTGAACACCCCACCAAGGAGAACGTCCCATGCAGAAGTTCGAGACCCCCGACGCGATCACCGTGGTCGTGGAGCTGCCCGCCGGACACATCAGCCTCCTCGCCACCGACCTCGCCGAGACCAGCGTCGAGGTGCGTCCCGCGGACGCCGGCAAGGGCCGCGATGTGAAGGCCGCGGAGCAGACCACGATCGGATTCGGCGACGGCGTGCTGCGCGTCATCGCACCGGAGGCGGGGAACCAGGTGCTGAGCAACCCCGGATCCGTCGAGGTGACGGTTCGACTCCCCACCGGCTCCCGCGTCGAGGCCACCTCCGCCGCCGCAGAGGTGCGCACCGAGGGCCGGCTCGGCGACGTGGCCGTCCAAGGCGCCCACCGACGCATCGAGATCGGCGACGTGGAAGGCCTGCGCCTCAGTTCCGTCGACGGCGATGTCCGCGTCGGCCGGCTGGGCGGCCCCGCGGAGATCTCCACCGCGCGGGGCGACATCACCATCGGCGAGGCGGTGCGCGGCGCGGTGGTGCTCCGCACCCAGCACGGCGACATCGCGATCGCCGCCGCCCCCGGCGCCTCCGCCACGCTGGACGCCGACGCCCGCCACGGCCGCGTCAGCAACGCCCTGAAGAACGACGGCTCCCCCGTGCTGGAGATCAGCGCCACCAGCGGCAGCGGCGACATCTCCGCCCGCAGCCTCTGACCCCCCTCGTCCGTCACCTCTTCCTTCCCTTCCTCCCCTCTCCTCTCCTCCCCCGACACTTCCACCCGACCAAGGAGCACCCCTCATGTCACAGTTCACCGCTTCAGGGCAGCGCAAGATCCGCGACGTGCTGGCCCGCCACGTCGACTCCGGCAAGATCCCCGGCGTCGTCGCCCTGTACAGCAAGGACGACGAGACGCACGTGGAGACGCTCGGCACGATGGAGCACGACGGCGGCGCGCCGATGCGCCGGGACACCCTCTTCCGGATGGCGTCCACCTCCAAGCCGGTCTCGATAGCGGCGGCGATGGTGCTGCTCGACGAGTGCCGGCTGCGGCTGGACGACCCGGTGGACCGGTGGCTGCCGGAGCTGGCCGACCGTCAGGTGCTGAAGGCCTTCGACGGCCCGCTCGACGATACGGTCCCGGCGCGCCGTCCCATCACCGTCCGGGACGTGCTGACCTCCACCTTCGGCCTCGGTATGGACATGACCTCGATCGGTACGCCGATCATGAAGGAGGTCTTCGCACAGGGGCTGACGCCCAACCTGCCCACGCCGATGCCCGAGCAGGACGAGTGGCTGCGCCGCCTGGGCGCGCTCCCGCTGATGCACCAGCCCGGCGACCACTGGCAGTACCAGCTCGCCAGCGATCTGGTCGGCGTACTGGTCTCCCGGGTGACCGGCAAGACCTTCGAGGAGGCGCTGCGCGAAAGCGTCTTCGGCCCGCTGGGGATGGAGGACACCGGCTTCCACGTCCCGGACGACAAGATCGACCGGCTGCCGGTCCTCTACGCGCCCGACCCGCGGTCCGGCGAGTTCCACGTATGGGACGAGTCCAAGGACGGCCGGTGGAACATCCCGCCGGCGTTCCAGGGCGGTGGCGGTGGTCTGGTCTCCACCGCGGACGACTACCACGCCTACTTCAAGATGCTCCTCAACGGCGGCAAGCACGGCGGCGAGCGCGTTCTGTCCCGGCAGGCGGTGGAGCTGATGACCACCAACCGCCTCACCCCCGCGCAGAACGCCGCCCGCACCGAGCTGGCCACCAACAACGTCCACATCTCCTTCGGCCAGGGCCAGCACGGCGGTTGGGGCTTCGGGATGGCGGTGCGGACCTACCGCGGCGACTACGCTCCCGTCGGCCAGTTCGGCTGGGACGGCGGCTCCGGCACCTCCACCTACGCCGACCCCGTCAACAACGTCGTCGGCATCCTCCTCACCCAGGTCGACACCTCGGTCCCCGACGCGATCCACCTGATGCACGATTTCTGGACCACTCTGTACCAGGCGATCGAGGACTGATCGCCGGCACGGCTCCACGCACCGGTGCCCCGTGCGCCCCGCACTGCGGGGCGCCCCGGTCCTTGCCGTCGTACGTCACCCGTCCTTGAGGATCGAGGCGGCGCAATGAACGGGCCCTCAGGCCAGAAGCTGCAGAAATGAGAGATCCACTTCGTGCATGTGTTGACCACCAGCGCGTTCGACCTTCCCGGCCACCTCTCCCCCAAGGCCGACCCGACGCTGATCGACGGCGACGAGCGGCACTTCGCTGCCATCTCGGCGAGTCTCGAAGAGACGATCGCCGAACTGTCCGACCGGCTCGAGGCCACGCGCAAGGCGCCCGGCGGCGTCGGCCGGGAGGCGATGGACCGGGACGCGGAGATCCACCGTCTGACCGCCCGCCTGCGCACCCTGCGCCGCTTCGGGCTGGACCTGTGCCTGGGCCACGTCGTCCTCGCGGACAGCCCCGAGCCCCTGTACATCGGACGCCTCGGCCTCACCGACAGCACCGGCCGCCGGCTGCTGCTCGACTGGCGCTCCCCCGCGGCCGAGCCGTTCTTCGCGGCGACCCACGCCAACCCGATGGGCGTGTCGAGCCGTCGCAGGTACCGCTGGACCCGCGGCCTGATCAGCGACTACTGGGACGAGGTGTTCACCACCGACGGGCTGGAGGGGCATGCCGCGCTCGACGACCAGTCGGCGTTCATCGCCAGCCTGGGCGGCAACCGGTCGGCCCGGATGCGCGACGTCCTCGCCACCATCCAGGCCGACCAGGACGCCGTCATCCGCGCGGGATCCCGCGGTGCCCTCGTCGTCGACGGCGGTCCCGGTACGGGCAAGACGGTCGTCGCCCTGCACCGCGCCGCGCACCTCCTGTACTCCGACCCGCGCCTCGGTCACCGTCGGGGCGGCGTGCTGTTCGTCGGTCCGCACCAGCCCTACCTCGCGTACGTCGCCGATGTCCTGCCCAGCCTCGGCGAGGAGGGCGTCCGGACCTGCACCCTGCGCGACCTCGTCGCCGAGGGAGCCGGGGCGGCGGCCGAGGCCGACCCGGAGGTGGCCCGCCTGAAGGCGTCCGCGGAGCTGGTGAAGGCGATCGAGGCGGCCGTCCGCATCTACGAGGAGCCGCCCGCCAAGGGGATGACGGTCTCCAGCCACTGGTCGGAACTCTGGCTGGGAGCCGACGACTGGGCGGCGGCGTTCGCAGCGGTGGAACCGGGAACTCCGCACAACGAGGCGCGCGACCAGATCCTGGAGGAGCTGGTCACGATCCTGATGGACCAGCACGACGGCGACGGCGACGGCCACGACGTCCCGCCCGAGCTGCTCCGCAGGTCGCTGCTGCAGGACCGGGAGCTGATCCGGACCCTCGACCGGGCGTGGCCGATGCTCGAAGCGACCGACCTCGTCGGAGATCTGTGGTCGATACCCGCCTACCTGCGCACGTGCGCCCCCTGGCTGGGCCCCGACGACGTCCGCGCGCTGCAGCGCGCGGGCGCCCCGGCGTGGACCGTGTCCGACCAGCCCGTGCAGGGCCGGGCCCGGCCGGGCGGTTAGACACAAAAACCCGCCCCCACGA
>NZ_JBHWBP010000076.1:0-29014 GCF_042735575.1 Streptomyces sp. NPDC059564
CCCGTTGCTCAACTTGCCTTGGCCACCGGGTGGATCAGACGCCGATGTTCTTGCCGTCCTTGCGCCAGACCGACACGACCGCCGGGCGGACGATCTTGCCCGGGCCGTCGGGCCACACCGACTGCGGCTTCTCGACGGACGCACCGTCGATCTCGCCCGGGTGCTGCACGGCGACCAGCACGCGCTTGTCCTGGACCAGCGGCCCACAGGTCTCGGCGCCGCGCGGCACGGTGAGGAACTGCTTCAGCTCACCGCGGCGCTCCCCGGCGGTGGCGACGCCGAACAGGCCGTCGTGCGAGCCGAGCTGGTTGCCGTCGGTGGAGATCCACAGGTTGCCGTGCGGGTCGAAGGTCACGTTGTCCGGGCAGGAGATCGGGCTGACCTTCTCCTTCGGGAAGCCCGCGAAGTAGGTCGCCGGGTCCTTCGGGTCGCCCGCGACGAGGAAGAGGCGCCAGGCGAAGCCGTCGCCGGCCGGGTCGTCGAAGTTCTCGGCGAGCTCCAGGATCTGGCCGTGCTTGTTCAGGTTGCGCGGGTTGGCCTCGTCCGCGCCCGCCTTGCCGGCCTTGCCGCGGTCGGTGTTGTTGGTCAGCACGACGAAGACCCGGCCGGTGCGCGGGGAGGGCTCGATGTCCTCGGGGCGGTCCATCTTGGTGGCGCCGACCTTGTCACCGGCCTGGCGCGTGAAGACGTACACCTCCTCGGCGGTCATGCCCTCGACGTGCGAGACGGCGCCGGACGCCGTGGCGGTGGCCAGCTTGATCCAGACGCCGGAGCCGTCGAACTCGCCGTCGTTGGGGAGCTTGCCGGAGCCGTCGATGCCTTCGGCCGGGGAGTCGCCGGTGAGCTTGGCGACGTAGAGGGTGCCCTCGTCGAGCAGCGTGAGGTTGTGCTCCTTCGCCGCGCGCGAGTCGCCCTTCTTCATCTGCTTCGACGAGACGAACTTGTAGAAGTAGTCGAAGCGCTCGTCGTCGCCCATGTAGACGACGGGACGGCCGTCCTCGGTCAGGCGGGGCTGGGCGCCCTCGTGCTTGAAGCGGCCGAGCGCGGTGCGCTTGCGGGGGGTGGAGTTCGGGTCGTACGGGTCGAGCTCGACCACCCAGCCGAAGCGGTGCGACTCGTTGGGCTCCTGCGTGCAGTCGAAGCGCTTGTCGAACCGCTCCCACTTGCGCTCAGTCTCGCCGGTCGTCACGCCGTAGCGCTTGAGGCGGGCCGCCTCGGCCGGGTCGGTGACCTTGCCGGCGTTGGCGAAGTACTGGTTGAAGTTCTCCTCGCCGTGGAGGGTGGTGCCCCACGGGGTGGTGCCGCCGGAGCAGTTGTTGAGCGTGCCGAGCACCTTGGTGCCGGTGGCGTCGACGGAGGTCTTCAGCAGCGGGCTGCCGGCGGCCGGGCCGGTCAGCTTGAACACGCTGGTGGCGGTGAGGCGGCGGTTGAGCTGGTGGCGGGTGACCGCGGTCAGCTTGCCGGAGCGGTGGTCCTCCTGGACGACGACGATGCCGAGGCCGTGCGCGGCCCAGGCGATCTCGACCTGCTCGCGGGTCGGGTTGGCCGGGTCGTAGCCCTTGAACATGAGGTTCTCGTCCGTGTACTCGTGGTTGGCCACGAGCAGCTGCTGGCGCTCGTAACCGCTGCCGAGCGGGAGGAGGCTCAGGAAGTCGTTGTTGTAGCCGAACTGACCGGCCTGCGCGGCGGCGGTCTGCTTGTCGGCGTTGAAGCCCGGCGCACCCTTGACGATCGGCTCGCCCCAGCGGATGACCACGTTCTGGTCGTGGCCCTCGGGGATGGTGACCTTGTCGTCGGTGTTCGGGGCGACGGCCTTGAAGCGCAGACCGCGGGCGGCCTCGCCGGAACCGGCCTTCGGGTCGGCGGCGGGGGTCGCCTCGGCGGACTGGCCACCGCCCGCGCCGAGGGTGATGGCGGTGCCGGCGGCGGTCGCGACGGTCACGACGGCCGCGGAACGGAGCATCGAGCGGCGCGAGTAGGCGCGGGCTATGACGTCGCCGACGTACTCGTTGTCGCTGGTGTTGGGCACCTCGTGGAAGCATGCGTCGCCGCAGCGGTAGCGGCAGGTGAGAGCGGAACGGCCGCTCCCATGCGGGTTGCCGATGAGCGGCAGGAGCTTGCGCACGAGGTGTCCTCCGGTGAGTGCACGGCGCCGACAACGTGTCGGAACGAATCAGCGGTGACGCTAGGCGGGGGTTGCGCCGATGCGGCGGCGCGGGAGTGAACGCTGAATGAACCCGGCACGGCGGAGGGGGAGTTAGGGCGGAGGGCCCGGTTCCCTTGATGGCTGGGCGCCACGAATGGCGCCCCTGCCGAAGTTCCAGCCAAGGGGCCGATAACCTTACGTGTCCACTCTGGGCAGGGATCAACCGCGCAGCACGGACAAATGACGCACGCACTCATGCGAAAGGCCTGGCCCATGGGTATTCGGAGCTTGTTGCGCAAGGTGTTCGGACGGTCTGCCGAGCCGGTTCCGGAGACGTCGGACCGCTCCACCTCGGCGGCGGTCCCCAGCCAGGCGGAACGCACGCCCCTGGACGTGGCCGCCGAACTGGTGGCGGCCTCCTTTGACAACCCCACCGTTCCGCCGCAGTCCGCGCCGCGCGACCGCGAGCCGGGCACGGTGCTCACCGCCCCGGCCCCGGTGGCGGACCCCACGGTCCCGGAGGCCCGCCGGGCTCCGGCGGCCCCCGAGACCCCTTCCCCGACTCCTCCCGCGAAGCCGGAGCCGGCCCCCGCCCAGGCGGAGACCGAGCCCGTCGCCGAGCCGGAGCCTGCCCCGGCGGCCGTCGCGGAGCCCGAAGCCGCCACCGAGGCGGACCTGGCGGCCGCCCCGGAGGCCGTCGCAGCCGAGGCCGACGCGGTGACCGAGCCGGAGGCCGCACCGGCCGAGGCCGAGCCCGAGGCAGTCGCCGCCGAGGCGGAGCCCGAGGCCGCCGAGCCGGAGGCCGCCGAGCCCGAGGCCGTCCGGCTCCCCGAACCCCTCGTCTCTCCGGCCGAGGCCGAGCCCGAGCCCGAGGCAGTCGCCGCTGAGGCGCAGCCCGAGGTTGTCGAGCCGCAGGCCGCACCCGTCGAGGCCGAGCCCGAGGCCGACGTCGTCGCCGCGCAGGCGGAGGCCGAGGCCGTACCCGTCGAGCCCGAGGCAGTCGCCGTCGACGCCGAGCCGGAGGCCGTCGTGGCCGAGGCCGACGTGGTGACCGAGCCGGAGGCCGCACCGGCCGAGGCCGAGGCCGAGGCGGTCGCCGCCGAGGCGGAGCCCGAGGTTGTCGAGCCCGAGGTCGTGCCCGTCGAGGCCGAGCCGGAAGCCGTCGTCATCCAGGCGGAGCCCGAGCCCGAGGCGGAGGCCGCACCGGCCGAGCCCGAGGCGGTCGCCGCTGAGGCCGAGCCCGAGGCGGTCGCCGCCGAGGCGGAGCCCGAGGTCGTCGAGCCGGAGGCCGTACCGGCCGAGGCCGAGGCCGAAGCCGTCGTCGCCGAGGCCGAGGCGGTCGTCGCCCAGGCCCCGGCCGAGGACGAGGCCGAAGACGCCGAGGACGAGGGCGCCGAGGCGCAGGGGCCCGCGGTCGCCGCGGCCGCGGTGCGGCGGCGGGCGGCCGGGGTCGCGGCCCCGTACAAGGCCGCCGGCCAGGTGCTGCGCGGCAAGGGGAAGGCCGGCGCGCGCGCCAAGGTGTACCTCGTGCTGGACCGCTCCGGTTCCATGCGCGGGTTCTACAAGGACGGCAGCGCCCAGTACCTCGCCGACCACGCCCTGGCCCTGGCCGCGCACCTCGACGAGGAGGCCACCGTCCACACGGTGTTCTTCTCCACCGAGGTGGACGGCACCGCCGAGCTGACCCTCGACGCCCACGACGCGGCCTGGGTCGAGACCCGCCACGCCGAGCTCGGCCGCATGGGCCGCACCAGCTACCACGTGGCCGTCGAGGCCGTCCTGGAGCGCTACCAGAAGGACGGCGGCACCGGCCCGGCCCTGGTCGTCTTCCAGACGGACGGCGCGCCCGACAACGTCCGCCCCGCCCGCCAGGCGATCACCGACGCCGCGACCGCCGCACCCGACGTGCACTGGCAGTTCGTCGCGTTCGGCGACCACGACAACAAGGCCTTCGACTTCCTGCGCAAGCTGGACGCCGAGAACGCCGGCTTCTTCCACGCCGGCCCGGCCCCGGCCGAGCTGACCTCCGCCGCCCTCCTCAAGGGTGTCCTGGACCGGTTCTAGTTCCAGTAGGTACGTACGAAGGGCCCGGGATCCCCATGGATCCCGGGCCCTTCGTCAAACCACCGCTGCCGGCGCGGCGACTACCGCGCGGCGTCCGGGTGGACGGCCTCCGCGACCGGCTTCGCGTCGGCCGACTTCGTCTCGACCGGCTTGCGCAGCGCGATGTTCAGCTCGCGCAGGCGGGACTCCTCCAGCACCGTCGGCGCGCCCATCATCAGGTCCTGCGCGTTGCCGTTCAGCGGGAAGGCGATGGTCTCGCGGATGTTCGGCTCGTCGGCCAGCAGCATCACGATGCGGTCCACGCCCGGGGCGATGCCACCGTGCGGCGGGGCGCCGAGGCGGAACGCGCGCAGCATGCCCGCGAACTCCCGCTCGACCGTCTCGGCCTCGTAACCGGCGATCTCGAAGGCCTTCAGCATGACCTCGGGCTCGTGGTTGCGGATGGCGCCCGACGACAGCTCGATGCCGTTGCAGACGATGTCGTACTGCCAGGCCAGGATGTCGAGCGGGTCCTTCTCCTCCAGGTCCTTCATGCCGCCCTGCGGCATCGAGAACGGGTTGTGGGAGAAGTCGATCTTGCCGGTCTCCTCGTCCTTCTCGTACATCGGGAAGTCGACGATCCAGCAGAAGCGGAAGACGTTCTCCTCGAACTGGCCCGCACGCTTGGCCGCCTCGACGCGGACGCCGGACATGATCTTGGAGACCTCGTCGAACTCGCCCGCGCCGAAGAACACCGCGTGGCCGGCCGCCAGGCCCAGACGCTCGGTGAGGACCTTGACGTTCTCCTCGGTGAGGAACTTGGCGATCGGGCCGGTCAGGGCACCGTCCTCGCCGACGCGCACCCAGGCCAGGCCCTTGGCGCCCAGCGAGATCGCGTACTCGCCGAGACCGTCGAAGAACTTGCGCGGCTGCGCGGCGGTGTCCGGGACGGCCAGCGCGCGCACGTGCTTGCCGGCGAACGCCTTGAACTCCGAACCCTCGAAGACATCGGTGATGTCGACGAGCTCCAGCTTGGCGCGCAGGTCGGGCTTGTCGTTGCCGTACTTCAGCATCGACTCGCGGAACGGGATCCGCGGGAAGGGAGAGGTGACCTCGCGGCCCTTGCCGAACTCGGTGAAGATCTCCGTCATCAGCCGCTCGATCGGCTGGAAGACGTCCTCCTGCTCGACGAAGGACATCTCGACGTCGAGCTGGTAGAACTCGCCCGGCGAGCGGTCCGCGCGGGCGTCCTCGTCGCGGAAGCAGGGCGCGATCTGGAAGTACCGGTCGAAGCCGGAGATCATCAGCAGCTGCTTGAACTGCTGCGGCGCCTGCGGCAGCGCGTAGAACTTGCCCGGGTTCAGACGGGACGGGACGACGAAGTCACGGGCGCCCTCGGGGGAGGTCGCGGTGAGGATCGGGGTCGCCATCTCGTTGAAGCCGAGGGCCACCATCTTCGAGCGGATCGACGCGATGACGGCCGAGCGCAGCATGATGTTGCGGTGCATGCGCTCGCGGCGCAGGTCGAGGAAGCGGTACTCCAGGCGCCGCTCCTCGTTCACCCCGTCGTCGGTGTTGATCGTGAAGGGCAGCGGGGCGGCCGCGCCGAGCACCTCGACCTCGACGGCCTCGATCTCGATCTCGCCGGTCGGCAGCTCGGGGTTGACGTTGTCGGCGCCACGGGAGACGACCTTGCCGTCGACCCGGACTACCGTCTCCTTGGACAGCTTGTCCAGGACGGCGGCGGCCGCGGTGCCGGGGCGGGCGACGAGCTGCGTGATGCCGTAGTGGTCACGCAGATCGATGAAGAGGATGCCGCCCAGGTCTCGACGATTGTGCAGCCAGCCGCTCAGCCGGACGTCGGAGGCGACGTCGGAGGCACGGAGCTCGCCGCACGTGTGGGACCTGTACCGATGCATCAGTCATCCAGTTCTACGCGATACCAGGGTGGATTCAACCGTCCCAAGGTTACCGTCCGGGCGGGGCGCCGCGCGGGCGCGCCCGGAGTGGGCGGTGAACAGGCAGGTCGGTGGGATGACCTGTCAAGATGACCGGGTGCGCACCGAGGACGTCCTGGCCGCCATCGCGACGGGTCTGTGGCGATGGGACAACGCCTCCGGGACGGTCACCCTCGACGGCGAGGCCGCCCGGCTGCTCGGGCTGCCCGCACAGCCCGTCACGCTGCCCGAGGTGGCCGTGCGGTCGCGCTTCCACCCGGTGGACTGGAACGAGATCAACGGGATCGTCAACCTCGCCGTCGCCGAGGACACCCTCGCCGAGGCCCGCCTGCGGATCATGGACGAGGACGGGCGCGTGCTGCGCACCGTACGCAGCCGCTCGAAGCCCCTGGAGAACCGGTCGGCGGACGGCCGCGTGGACTACGAGCTGATCGGCACCATCCAGGAGATCGCCGAGCCGCAGCCCGGCACCACCGCCGCGCACACCCCGATCACCGGCGACTGGCGGCGCTCCCGCGAGGCGTTCCTGCTGGACGCGGGCCGGGCGCTGGCCGAGGCCCGCTCCACGGCGGAGGTGCTGCGCGTGGCGGCCTCGCTGTCCATGCCGGGCTTCAGCCCCGACGGGCTGGCCGTCTTCGGGATGGAGGGCGACCGGCTGTCGATCATCGGGCACCACGGGCACGATCCCGGGGACGAGAGCCCCTTCACGGACATGCAGCTGGACACGGACTACCCGGCCGCGGAGGTCGTGCGGACCGGGCGGGCGATCTACCTCCCCACCCCCGAGGACTACCAGCGGCGCTTCCCGGTCACCTGGCCGCTCGCGCGGCGCTTCGACCGGGCCTCCTGGGCCTTCCTGCCGCTGATCGTCGCCGGGCGGACCATGGGCGCCTGGATGGCCGCCTTCAAGCAGCCGGTGTCCTTCTCGCCCGACGAGCGGTCCGTGCTGACGACGGTGGCCCGGATGCTGGCCCAGGCCCTCCAGCGGGCCGGCGTCGCGGAGTCCGAACGGGAACTCACCACCGGGCTCCAGCGGTCGATGATGCCGCAGCTGGGCCCCGAGATCCCCGGCATGACGATCGCCGCCCGCTACGTCCCCACCGGCGGCGGGCTCCAGGTCGGCGGCGACTGGTACGACATGATCCCGCTGCCCTCGGGCCGGTTCGCCCTGGTCATCGGGGACGTCCAGGGGCACGACGTACGGGCCGCCGGCCTGATGGGGCAGCTCCGGATCGCCGTACGGGCCTACGCGTCCGAGGGGCACCGGCCCGACGCGGTGCTGTCGCGGGCCTCCCGCTTCCTGGCCGGGCTGTGCTCCTCCCAGGAATCGGACTCCGCCGAGGGCTCCGACTACCAGAGCCCGCGCTTCGCGACCTGCCTGTACGTGGAGTGCGACCCGGAGACGGGCCTGCTGGAGGTGGCCCGCGCCGGGCACCCCGACCCGGCGGTCCGGATGACGGACGGCACCGTCCTGATGCGGCCCACGGCGGGCGGCCTGCCGCTGGGCATCGTCCCCGACACCGACTACCCGACGACCCGGTTCACCCTGGAACCCGGCGAGACGATGATGCTGTGCACCGACGGGCTCATCGAGACCGGCGGGCACGACCTGGACACCGGCTGGGCGCGGCTGCGCGCCGTCCTGGAGTCCGAGACGCACGACACGGAGAGCCTGGAGAAGCTGGCCGACCTGCTGGTGCAGGCCGTGCACGGCCCCTCCTCCCACCACACCACCGGGCCGCTGGCCGACCGCCGCGAGGACGACATAGCCGTGGTGCTGCTGTGCCGCGAGGGCGCGGCCTGCGGCTGCGGGGCGGCGTCCCCGCACCGGGCACGGCCCGCGCGGCGCACGGTGCTGACCGTGGCGCAGGCGGAGCCGGAGCGGCTCGCGGGCGCGCGGCGTCAGGTCCGGGAGCTGCTGCACGACTGGGCGGACGCCGACCAGGTGGACTCGGCGGTGCTGATGGTCTCCGAGATGGTGACCAACGTACTGGTGCACACCGACGGCGACGCGCTGCTGGTCGCCGAGGCGGTGGGCGAGCTGGGGACGCGGCGGCTGCGCGTGGAGGTCGCGGACGCCAGCGACGAGCTGCCCCACAAGCGCCACCCCGGGGAGATGGCGTCGAGCGGCCGCGGCGTCCTGCTGATGGAGATGCTCGCCGACACCTGGGGGGTCGACCCCCGGGGCGCCGGCAAGTCGATCTGGTTCGAGCTGTACGAACGGTCGAAGCCCGACGAGGAGCAGGACTCGGGCGAGGACTGAGACCGGGTGAGGCCCGGCGACCCCTGAAAGGCGGACCTGGATGCCGACCACCCCCCTGCTTCCCGACCCGGTGCGGCGGCTGGCCGCCTGGTGCGCGGTCGTCCTGCTGGTCACCGGCGTCCTGGCGCTCGCCATCTGGCTGTGCGTGGTCTTCCAGACCGTGGTCACGCCCGTACTGCTCGCCGTACTCGGTACGGCCCTGCTCGGGCCGATGCACCGGCGGCTGGTCCGGGCGGGGATGAACCGCTCGCTCGCCGCGGGGCTGACGTGCCTGGCCGTCATCGGGGTCGTCGGCGGGGCCGCGTACGTCGTCGCCCTCGCGGTCTTCGAGAGCGGCGATCAGATCGTCGACTCCCTGCGGCGGGCCGGTCAGGACCTCGCCGAGCACTTCGGGGCGGCCGGCACCTCTGTGGAGGACTTCGCGAAGAACTCCAAGGACCTGCTCGCCAAGTTCGGCGGTACGGCCGCCTCCGGGCTGCTCGCCGGGGTCGGCGCGGTGGGCACGATGATCGCGATGGCCGCGCTGGCCCTCGTACTGATCTTCTTCTTCCTCCGCGACTCCCACCGGGCCGTGGGGACGCTGCGCTCGCTGGCGCCGAGGCGTTCGGGCGATCTGATGGAGGCGATGGCGCGGCGCGCCTTCGAGGCCGTCGAGGGGTTCATGCGCGGGACCACCCTGGTGGCCCTCGTCGACGCCGTGCTGATCGGCATCGGACTGCTGGTGCTGCGGGTGCCGGGCGCGCTGGGGCTGGCCGCGCTGGTGTTCGTCACCGCCTACGTCCCGTACCTCGGCGCCTTCCTGTCCGGCGCCGTCGCGGTCCTCGTCGCCTTCGCGGACCGGGGGTGGGTGATCGCCCTGTGGGTACTGGGCGTGGTGCTGGCGGTCCAGATGATCGAGGGGTACGTGCTCCAGCCGCTGGTGCAGAGCCGGACCGTGCAGATGCACCCGGCGGCGGTGATGCTCGCGATCACGGCCGGGGCGAGCATCGCCGGCATCCTCGGCATGCTGCTCGCCGTCCCCCTGACGGCGGCCGCCTCCGGCATCTTCTCGGAACTGCGCACCCGCTTCGCGGAGCCCGCCCCCTGAGGGGCGCGGGCGCCCGGCGTTCCGGGGCCTGGCCGGCCCCGGTCGCCGCTGTTTCCGGGCGCTCCGTCACTCCGTCGCTCCGTACTACTTCGTGCGCTCCGTCGTCGGGATCCGGCCGAGCCGGCCCGCCTGGAAGTCGTCGAAGGCCTGCTGGAGCTCGTGGCGGCTGTTCATGACGAACGGCCCGTAGTGCGCCATGGGCTCCCGGATGGGACGCCCGCCGAGGAGGAC
The DNA here is from genome assembly GCF_042735575.1 of Streptomyces sp. NPDC059564. NCBI lineage: Bacteria > Bacillati > Actinomycetota > Actinomycetes > Kitasatosporales > Streptomycetaceae > Streptomyces > Streptomyces sp. NPDC059564. The sequence continues at coordinate 9,729 of NZ_JBHWBP010000076.1, forward strand.
GACCTCCAGGTCCGGGGCGTTGGAGTCCTGGGACTCGTCCGCCCGCACCGTGAGCGAGCCGCCCTGGCCGAAGACCGCGGTCTGGCCGGTGTGGACGGGCCTGCGCTCCTCGCCGACCGAGCCGCGCCCGGCCATGACGTAGGCGAGGGCGTTGAAGTCCTCGCGCCACGGCAGGGTGATCTGCGCACCGGGGGTGACGGTCGCGTGGATCATCGTGATCGGGGTGTGGGTGATGCCCGGGCCCTCGTGTCCGTCCAGCTCGCCGGCGATCACGCGGATCAGCGCGCCGCCGTCCGGGGTGGTCAGCAGCTGGACCTGGCCGCCGCCGATGTCCTGGTAGCGCGGGGGCATCATCTTGTCGGAGGCCGGGAGGTTCACCCACAGCTGGAGGCCGTGGAAGAGCCCGCCGCTGACGACGAGGGACTCCGGCGGGGCCTCGATGTGCAGGAGGCCCGAGCCGGCGGTCATCCACTGCGTGTCACCGCCGTTGATGACGCCGCCGCCGCCGTTGCTGTCCTGGTGGACGAAGGTTCCGTCGATCAGGTACGTGACGGTCTCGAAGCCGCGGTGGGGGTGCCAGGGGGTGCCCTTCGGCTCGCCCGGCGCGTACTCCACCTCGCCCATCTGGTCCATCATGATGAACGGGTCGAGGTGCTGGTAGTCGATCCCCGCGAACGCGCGGCGCACCGGGAACCCCTCGCCCTCGAAGCCACCCGGAGCCGTGGACACGGCCAGCACCTTACGAGCGGCGGCCGCCTGCGGCACGGCCACGCGCGGGAGGGTCAACGGGTTCTCAACAGTCACTGCGGGCATGGTCAGGACCTCCTTCTGCGTCGAGTTTAGTTGAAAGTCGAACTTTCTGCCACACCCGCCCTCAACGGAAAGGTCCCCGGGGTAATTCCCGGGGGGCCCCAACCCTTCCGACCGGCAGCGCGTCCTACCGGACGTGATCAACTTCTTTGGCTTCGACGACGTCACCGGCGACGCAGAGCAGGAGGAGACCCGCAGGCCGGGCCCCCTGTGGCGGCACGCCCTCTGGGCGGTCGGGGTCTGCGTCTGCGCGGTCGCGGGCGGCTGGGCCGCCTCGTCCTTCCGCCTGGGACCGGCCGAGTACGGCATTCCGAGCGCCGCCGAGGGCTCCCCGTGGGCCCTGCTCGCCGTGTGCGCCACCGTCGGGCTGGTGGCCGCCGCGCTGCTGCGCGGCACGGCCGCGCGCATCCCCGTCTACGGACCCGGCCGGGTGTGCGCGACCCTCGTGTTCCTGGGCACCCGGCTGGCGCTCGGCTTCCGCCCGGCGACGCCGGCCCTCGCCGCGGGCGCGGCCGCCGTCATCGCGGCCGCCCTGGCCTGGTGCGTCGTCGCGGCGGTGACCCACCGCCGCGGCGCCCGAGCCGCCTGACGGCGGGCCCGGAATCCTTCGGCGGCCGCTGCTTCAGCGGCCGCCGGCGTGCGGGGTGCGGGCGCGCGGGGTGCGGGCGCGCGGGGTGCGGGCGCGCCCGCGCGCCCTCGACAACACCCGGCCCCCGTCAGGGAGTTCAGCCGTACATGCGGCGCATGGCGAAGTCGACCATCTGCTCCACGGCCTTCGCGTCGAAGACCATGCGGTGGTCGCCCTCCATGTCGAGCACGAAGCCGTACCCGGTCGGCAGCAGGTCGATGACCTCCGCGCCGGTGATCACGAAGTACTTGGACTCCTTGCCCGCGTACCGGCGGAGCTCCTTGAGCGTGGTGAACATCGGGATGACCGGCTGCTGCGTGTTGTGCAGGGCCAGGAAGCCCGGGGTGTCCCCGCGCGGGCAGTAGACCTTGGAGGTGGCGAAGATCTGCTGGAAGTCCTCGGCGGACAGCGACCCGGTGGTGAAGGCCCGTACCGCGTCGGCGAGCGACGGCGGCGAGGGCTCGGGGTACAGCGGCGGCTGCTGCGCGTAGCCCTGTTGGGGCGGGGGCTGCTGCGCGTAGCCCTGCTGCTGGGCGCCCGGGTTCTGGTCGTAGCCGTACATGCGGCCCACCCTACCGAGCGGCCGCCGCCGTACCGGCCGGTACCGGCCACCGCCCCCGGCCGCCGTCCTGGAGGGCTCACCGGGGCGGGCCTTCCCGGAGCTCACGGCTTGACTCCCGTCACAGTCGGCCGCCAGGGGTTGCGGCTTATTACCGGTGGGTAGCATCATGACGTTACCGATTGGTATGTACGAGGAATCTGTCTTCCCGAGCCTTAACGGAGCCGTCGCCATGGGGCACTACAAGTCGAATCTCCGCGACATCGAGTTCAACCTCTTCGAGGTGCTCGGCCGCGACAAGCTGTACGGCACCGGTCCCTTCGAGGAGATGGACACCGAGACCGCCAAGACCATCCTCGGCGAGATGACCAGGCTCTCGGAGAACGAGCTGGCCGCCTCCTTCGAGGACGCCGACCGCAACCCGCCGGTCTTCGACCCGACCACGAACACCGCGCCCGTCCCGGCGTCCTTCAAGAAGAGCTACAAGGCCTTCATGGACTCCGAGTACTGGCGCCTGGGCCTGCCCGAGGAGATCGGCGGCACCACCTCGCCGCGCTCGCTCATCTGGGCCTTCGCCGAGACGATCCTGGGCGCGAACCCGGCCGTATGGATGTACTCCTCCGGCCCGGCGTTCGCCGGCGTCCTCTTCGAAGAGGGCAACGAGGTCCAGAAGAAGATCGCGGCGCTCGCCGTCGAGAAGCGCTGGGGCTCCACCATGGTGCTGACCGAGCCGGACGCCGGTTCGGACGTCGGCGCCGGCCGCACCAAGGCCATCCAGCAGGCGGACGGCTCCTGGCACATCGAGGGCGTCAAGCGCTTCATCACGTCCGGTGAGCACGACATGGAGGAGAACATCCTCCACTACGTCCTCGCCCGCCCCGAGGGCCACGGCCCGGGCACCAAGGGCCTGTCCCTCTTCCTCGTCCCGAAGTTCCACTTCGACTGGGAGACCGGCGAGCTGGGCGAGCGCAACGGCGTCTACGCGACGAACGTCGAGCACAAGATGGGCCTCAAAGCCTCCAACACGTGCGAGATGACCTTCGGCGACCAGCACCCCGCCAAGGGCTGGCTGATCGGTGACAAGCACGACGGCATCCGCCAGATGTTCATGATCATCGAGTTCGCCCGGATGATGGTCGGCACGAAGGCCATCGCCACGCTCTCCACCGGCTACCTGAACGCGCTGGAGTACGCCAAGGAGCGCGTGCAGGGCCCGGACCTGGCGAACTTCATGGACAAGACCGCGCCCAAGGTCACCATCACGCACCACCCCGACGTGCGCCGCTCGCTGATGACGCAGAAGGCCTACGCCGAGGGCATGCGCGCCCTGGTGCTGTACACGGCCTCGATCCAGGACGAGATCCAGTTCAAGCAGGCCGCGGGCGAGGACACCTCCTCGCTGGCCGGCCTGAACGACCTGCTCCTGCCGATCGTGAAGGGCTACGGCTCGGAGAAGTCCTACGAGCAGCTCGCGCAGTCGCTCCAGACCTTCGGCGGCTCCGGCTACCTGCAGGAATACCCGATCGAGCAGTACATCCGCGACGCCAAGATCGACACCCTGTACGAGGGCACCACGGCGATCCAGGGCCAGGACTTCTTCTTCCGGAAGATCGTCCGCGACCAGGGCGCCTCGCTGAACGTCCTCTCCGAGACGATCAAGAAGTTCCTCGCCGAGGCCGTCGGCGGCGACGACCTCGCCCCCGCCCGCGACGCCCTCGCCAAGGCCGCCGTGGACCTGGAGGCCATCGTCGGCCAGATGATCGTCGACCTCACCGCCACCGGCGAGGACGTCAAGAACATCTACAAGGTCGGCCAGAACACCACCCGCCTGCTGATGGCCTCCGGCGACGTCGTCGTCGGATACCTGCTGCTCAAGGGCGCGGCCGTGGCCGCCGAGAAGCTCGCCACCGCCTCCGCGAAGGACGTGGCCTTCTACACCGGCAAGATCGCCGCCGCGAAGTTCTTCGCCTCCCAGGTGCTGCCCGGCGTCTCCGTCCAGCGCGCGCTGGCCGAGGCCGTCGACAACTCCCTCATGGAGCTCGACGAAGCCGCCTTCTAGTACGCGGACGCGCACAGCGGCCGGGCCCTCCCGCACGGGGGCCCGGCCGCTGGCGTGCCCGGCCCGTGCCCGGCCCGTGCCCGGCCCCCCGCGGGGCCTCCTCGCCGGGGCCCCCGCCCACCGCCGCCACCGGCGGCTTTCCGCGATGTCGGTCGTTCATGGGACGCTCGTAGACATGAGTCCACAGGAGCAGCACAGCAGCAGGGGGTATTCCGTCCCCACCGGGAGGCCGTACGCCCTCAAGGAGCTGCAGGCGAATGTGGGCGCCCTCGGCGACCGGATCACGGAGCTCTACGACGGCGCGCACCCCGCCGAGTACGACCCCGTCGCCGACGCCCTCTACATCGCCTTCCAGACGGCCGCCGCCCTCGCCCCCGCCAAGAGCTACACCGGCTGCCCGGAGCACCCCAACGGCGCCCTGGACCCCGAGGCCCCCGAGGGCTGGGGCCGCTGCCTCATCTGCAACGACCGGCGCCGCCTCGGCCGGCGGCTCCAGGGCGGCCGCGCGGCGGGCCCCGCCCCGGCGGGGGAGCAGCGCCGCCTCGGCTACCCCGTGCCCGAGCCCCCGTACAGCCTCGACGTGCTCCGGCAGTACCTGCGCACCATCGACGAGCAGCGCTTCCACCTCACGCTCGGCTCCCCCGACCAGGACTTCGTGCGCATCGCCGACGACCTCCACCGGGCCTTCATCGTCGCCCGCGAACTGTCCCGGCCGCGCAACGCCTCCGGATGCTCCGAACACCCGGGTGCGCCGATCGACCCCGATGCCCCTCCCGGCGAGGCCTGTATCTTCTGCGCCGGACGCAAGAGACGCGCGCAGCGCCCGCCGCAGACCCCCGAGATGCTCCCGCGCATCCGCCGGGGAGAGCGCCGACAATTGCAGCGCAGATTCGAACGTCCGCCGGGCTGAGAACGACGGGACCACGGGGCCAAAGAGCCCCCGGGCCCAGACCCTTCGGCTATCCGCCGCAGTCCGGACATGGCGAACACGACCGTCGTTAAGGTGAACCACATGAGCTCTCCCGCCCGCTTCGACCGCGGCCACACCGACGACCTGATGACCTTCCTGACGGCCAGTCCGTCGCCGTACCACGCCGTGGCCAACGCGGCCGAGCGGCTGGAAAAGGCAGGCTTCAGGCAGTTGTCGGAACAGGACGCCTGGGACTCGGGCACGGGAGGCAGGTTCGTACTCCGCGGCGGCGCGCTCATCGCCTGGTACGTGCCCGAAGGCGCGGCCCCGCACACCCCGTTCCGGATCGTCGGCGCGCACACCGACTCCCCCAACCTGCGGGTCAAGCCGGTCCCGGACACCGGCTCGCAGGGCTGGCGGCAGGTCGCCGTGGAGATCTACGGGGGCACCCTGCTCAACACCTGGCTGGACCGGGACCTGGGCCTGGCCGGGCGGCTGACCCTGCGCGACGGCACCGAGCGGCTGGTCAACGTGGACCGCGCGCTGCTGCGCGTGCCCCAACTCGCCGTGCACCTCGACCGGTCGGTCAACACCGACGGGCTCAAGCTCGACAAGCAGCGCCACATGCAGCCGATCTGGGGCCTCGGCGACGCCCGCGAGGGCGATCTGATCGCCTTCCTGGAAGAGGAAGAGGGCTTGGCGCAGGGCTCGGTGGCGGGCTGGGACCTGATGGTCCACTCGATCGAGCCGCCCGCCTACCTGGGCCGCGACCGCGAGCTCCTGGCCGGTCCCCGCATGGACAACCTGCTGTCCGTGCACGCGGGCGTCGCCGCGCTCGCCGCCGTCTCCTCGAACGCCGCCCTGGACCACATCCCCGTGCTGGCGGCCTTCGACCACGAGGAGAACGGCTCGCAGTCCGACACCGGCGCCGACGGCCCCCTGCTGGGCAACGTGCTGGAACGTTCGGTCTTCTCCCGCGGCGGCACCTACGAGGACCGGGCGCGCGCCTTCGCGGGCACCATCTGCCTGTCCTCGGACACCGGGCACGCCGTGCACCCCAACTACTCGGAGCGGCACGACCCTTCGCACCACCCGCGCGCCAACGGCGGCCCGATCCTGAAGGTCAACGTCAACCAGCGGTACGCGACGGACGGCAGCGGGCGCGCCGTGTTCGCGGGCGCCTGCGAGCGCGCCGGAGTGCCGTGGCAGACGTTCGTCTCCAACAACTCCATGCCCTGCGGCACCACGATCGGCCCGATCACGGCCGCCCGCCACGGCATCCAGACGGTGGACATCGGCGTCGCGATCCTGTCGATGCACTCCGCGCGCGAACTGTGCGGCGCGGACGACCCGTTCCTGCTCGCGAACGCCCTGCTGGCCTTCCTGGAGGGCTGACGCCCGTCAGTCCCGGCGGACCGGCTCCAGGGCCCGGGGGAGATCTCGGCGGTGATCCCCGGCCCGAACCCGGCGAGCAGCCCCCGCCCGCCCGGCTGCGGGCCGCCCGCGTGCACCACGGAGGAGTCGAGGGCGCCGACGTCCCAGCCGTACGGCTCCGCCATCGCGCGCAGCGCGGGCGCGAGCGGAACTCGCAGGCGATGACGACCGGTGATCAGCGCGGTCACGGCGCCGATCACCGGTCTCGCCCCGTGGTCAGGCGTCCATTCCGGCGAGGACGAGCGGGAGGCGGGTGGCGCCCTCCGCGGCGACGCGGACCGGAACGCCCCAGTCCTGCTGGTGGACGTGGCAGGCCGGGTACTCGTTGGCCGGGTCGTCGTCGCAGGAGGCGGCCATCGCCGACACGTGCAGGACGCCCTCGGTGACGTCCGGGTTCAGCACCAGCTCGCGGAACAGGTCCGTGCCGGGGCCCTCGCCCCGCGCGAGGAGTTCCGGCGGGGTCGAGGAGACCAGCAGCCGGGTGGAGGGCCCGTAGCGGGTGTCCAGCTTCTGGCCGGCCGGGGCCTGGAAGACCACGTCGAGGCGGAGCGTGCCGGGGGCGACCTCGGTGGCGGCCCGCTGGGTGCGGTGGGCGACCGCGTCGACCCGTACGGCCTCCTCGGGCAGCCGCAGCCGGGTCAGCCGGTGCCGGGCGGACTCCACGACCACGATGTCCTCGCCGACGAGGACGGCGTCGCTGGGCTCGCGCAGGTCGGTGGCGAGGGTGGTGACCTGGCCGGTGGCGGGGTCGTAGCGGCGCAGGGCGTGGTTGTACGTGTCACAGACCGCGACCGAGCCGTCCGGCAGGGCCGTCACCCCGAGGGGGTGCTGGAGCAGGGCCTGGGCGGCGTCGCCGTCGCGGTGGCCGAAGTCGAACAGGCCGGTGCCGACGGCGGAGCGGATGGCGTAGCCGTCCCCGTCGGGCTCGGCGTAGCGCAGGGCGCTGGTCTCGGAGTCGGCGATCCACAGCCGGGCGCCGGCGGCCGACAGCCCGGACGGCTGCGCGAACCAGGCCTCGGCGGCGGGGCCGTCGACGAGCCCCTCGTTGGTGGTCCCGGCGGCCACCTGGACCGTGCCCGCCTCGGGGTCCCAGGTCCACAGCTGGTGCACCCCGGCCATGGCGATCCACACCCGGCCCTGCCACCAGGCCACGTCCCAGGGGGAGGACAGGTCCGTCTCCAGGGCGGGGCCGGAGGTGGGCGAGCCCTGCCACCACTGCCGCCCGGTGCCGGCGACGGTCTCCACGGCGCCGGTGGCGGGGTCGAAGACGCGCAGCGCGTGGTTGACGGTGTCGGCGACGACGACCCGGCCGTCGGGCAGCAGCGCCAGCCCCTGCGGCTCGCTGAAGGCGTCCGGCCCGAAGCCCCGCTCCCCGCTGCCGACGCGGCGTACGACGCTCTCCCCGTCGGGGGCGAGCTCCACCAGCTGGTGCCGCGTCGAGTCGGACACCAGCAGGTTCCCGGAGGGCAGCAGCAGCGCCTTCCCGGGGAACCGCAGGTCGGTCGCGACCGGCTCGGGCGCCACGTACGGCCCGTCCCCGCGCCGCAGGGTCCCCTTGGCCGCGTGCTCGGCCTCCAGCTCCTCGACGAGCCGCGCGATGGCGTGCGCGTGCCCCTCACCGGCGTGCTGCGCGACGACGTACCCCTCGGGGTCGATCACCACGAGCGTCGGCCACGCCCGCACGGCGTACTGCTTCCAGGTCGCCAGCTCGGGGTCGTCCAGCACGGGGTGGTGCACCCCGTACCGCTCGACGGCGTCGACGACGGCCTCGTGGTCGGCCTCGTGCACGAACTTCGGCGAGTGCACCCCGATGATCACCACGGTGTCGCGGTGCTTCTCCTCCAGCTCGCGCAGCTCGTCCAGGACGTGCAGGCAGTTGATGCAGCAGAAGGTCCAGAAGTCGAGGATGACGATCCGTCCTCGCAGGTCGGCGAGGGAGTAGGAGGTGCCTCCGGTATTGAGCCAGCCCCCCTTGCCGATCAGCTCGGGGGCCCGGACTCGGGCACGACGGGATGCGGGCGCGGAAGAATTCATGCCCCCAAGGGTGCCACCCCGGAACAGGTGTACCCCAAGGGGTGACGACAGGGTCCGGAGCACCGTGGGAGCGCGCGGCCGTGCTCCCGGCCCGGAACCACGACGAGGGCGTCCGCTGCTGGGATCACCCGTACGTCCGAGCGTGCCGTAGGCCCCTTCGCTACCCACGGTAAGGAGGTGGTCGCAGTCGGGATGCGGAATGCAGATGCGTGCTAGTTTTTCGCGCCGTGGCTATGACAGAGCTGATATCCGGAACGGGAAACCCGGCGGCCGAGGCCGGAAACGAGCGCGGTGGCGGGATCGTTTCGCTGCCTTCGCTCACCGGGTTGCGGTGGACCGCCGCGTTGATGGTGTTCCTCTACCACGTGCACATCGTGGAGTACTTCGGCGGGCGCTCCAACGACCTGGTCACCTTCGCGTTCGGGGCCGGGAACAGCGGGGTGTCGTTCTTCTTCGTCCTGTCCGGCTTCGTGCTCGCCTGGTCCTCGGCCTCCGCGCCGGCCGGGCGGCGGGTGCTGACGTTCTACCGGCGCCGGTTCGCCCGCGTGTACCCGCTGCACCTGGTCACCGTCGGGTTCGCGCTGCTGATGGCGGTGGCGTTCGCGCCGGACACCAAGCAGGGGCTGCTGCCGCTGGCGGCGAACCTGGGGCTCGTGCAGTCCTGGGTGCTGGAGATCCCGTACTTCCAGGGGCTGAACCCGGTCAGCTGGTCGCTGGCCTGCGAGGCGTTCTTCTACCTCTGCTTCCCGCTGCTGCTCTGGCCGCTGCGCCGCCTCGGCCCGCGCGCCGCATGGGCCGCCGCGGGGCTCGCGCTGGCCGTCGTCGTGGCCGTCCCGCTCCTCTGGGAGCTGGGCGACGTCCCCGACGGCACGATCTGGTCCCAGTACTTCTTCCCGCTCGTCCGGCTCCCCGAGTTCGTCCTCGGCATCGCCGTCGCCGAGCTGGTGCGCTGCGGCCGCTGGCGCGGCCCGGGCCTGACGGTCTCGCTCGCGCTGGCCATGGGCGGCTACTTCCTCAGCTACCAGGCCGACTACGCCTACCGCTCCGTCGCCTGCACGGTCGTCGGCTTCACCTGCCTGATCGCCGCCGCCGCGCGGGCCGACGTCACGGGGGAGCCCTCGCCCTGGCGGGGCCGCCTCAGCGTCAAGCTGGGCGAGGTCTCCTTCGCGTTCTACATGGTCCACATCCTGGTGATCCGCACCGGCGAGCACCTCTTCGGCGGGCACCCGAAGCTGCCCATGTGGGACGGCGGCCTCCTGGTCCTCGGCGCGGCCTTCTCGGTGTCACTGGCCCTCGCCTGGGCCCTGCACACCTGGGTGGAGGTCCCCGGCCGGCGGCTCCTGCTCAGGCGGTGGCGAGGAACGAGCGCAGTGACGCGGTCAGTGCCGTGACGAAGGACGCCCGGACCGGCTCCGGGAGCAGCTCCAGCGACAGGTAGGGGTTGAGGTCCTCCAGTTCGACGAGCAGCAGCTCGCCGGAGGGGGCCCGGCAGGCGTCCACGCGCTGGATGCCGTGCGCGAGCGTGTTCCAGGCGATGAAGCGGCGCGCGAAGGCCAGGTCCGCGTCCGTCGGCTCGTACGGCGTCAGCTCCCAGCGGCGTTCCGGGTCGGGCGCGTACAGGGCGTACTGGAAGGCGTCGTCGACGAAGTAGAAGGACACCTCGTACGCGAAGTCGATCCGCGGCTGGATCAGGATCTCCCCGGCCGGTCCGGACGGCTCGGGGGTGAAGGTGAGCCCGATGGAGTCGGCGCCCTGCTTGGGCTTGACCGCGTACGAGGGGACGCGCGGCAGCAGGTGCAGGTCCGCCGGGTCGTCGATGGTCGGGATGACCGGGAACCCGGCGGCGGTCAGGTCGAGGAGGTACTGCTTCCCGGCCATGTCGCCGCGGCCCGTGAGCGGGTTGTAGACGCGGGTCCCGGCGGCGAGCGCGGCCGCGCGGAAGGCGTCGTAGGCCTCCTGGTAGTGCAGGACCGGGCCGCTGTTGCGGACGATCACCGCGTCGAAGCCGGGCATGAGGGCCGCCGCGTCCAGCGGGTGGCACAGGGCCAGCGGGAAGTGCTCGCGGAGCCGGGAGGTGAGGAATATGTCCTCGTCGCCGTAGCGGCGGCCGCGCGCCGGGTACGCCAGGTCGGTCACGTAGAGAAGAGGCATGGCGGCAACCTATCGCGGGCAACGATCAGCGCATGAAATACCTCGTTCGGGACAAACTGCTGGCCATCGGGGACGACTACTGGATCGAGGACGAGGACGGCCGGCACGCCTTCCTCGTCGACGGGAAGGCCCTGCGCTTCCGCGACACCCTGGAACTGAAGGACCCGGACGGCCGGATCCTGATCACCCTGCGGGCGAAGCTGTTCGCCCTCCGCGACGCGATGACCCTGGAGCGGGACGAGCTGCGGCTCGCCGTGATCCGGCGCAAACGGCTCTCGCTGCTGCGCAACCACTTCCTCGTGACGCTGGCGGACGGCACGGAGCTCGACGTCAGCGGCCGGATCCTGGACCGCGAGTTCAAGGTCGAGTACGACGGCGAACTGCTCGCGCTGATCTCCCGCCAGTGGTACCGGATCCGTGAGACGTACGCCGTCGACGTGGTCCGCGGGGACGCCGACCCGGCGCTGCTCATCGCGGTCGCGGTGTGCGTGATCCGGATGGCCGAAAAGGAGCGGGAGGGCCCGGACCCCGAAGGGTGAGGCGCCGGTTCCGGGGGGACGCTCCGGGCCACGGGGGCCCACCCGTCACCAGGAGGCGACCATGGCGACCCTGCCGGAGCACGGCGAAGACCACGGGTACGGACTGCTGACCCCGGAGTTCTTCCGCGACCCGTATCCCGTCTACGCGCGGATGCGGGAAGCGGACCCCGTCCTCTTCCACCCGCCCCTGAACGCCTGGCTGCTGAGCCGCTACGAGGACGTCGACTTCCTGCTGCGCGACCGGCGCACCTCCGCCGACCGGGTCGGCCCGCTGCTCGCCGAGGCCCCGGAGGAATTACGCCCCGAGGCCGCGCTGCTGGGGCGCTTCCTCGGCGACTGGATGGTCTTCGCCGACGCCCCGGAGCACACCCGGCTGCGCGCCCTGATGACCCGCACCTTCTCGGCCCGCGCCATCTCCGGGCTGCGCGCCTTCACCGCGCGGACCTGCGCCGAGCTGCTGGACACGGCCGCCGCCAAAGGGGAGTTCGACCTGATCGCGGAGGTGTCGATGGCGCTGCCGCTGCGGGTCATCGGGCACGTCCTGGGCATCCGGCCCGAGGACCTGGAGGACTTCCGGCAGTGGTCGGCGGACCTGATGGCCGTGCCCATGATGAGCGGCGAGCCCCGGCGACGGTACGCGGACGCGGTCGCCGCCGTCCACGCGCTGGAGGCGCTGTGCGGGGAGCTGATCGCCCACCGGCGGGCCCGGCCGGTCGCCGATCTGCTGGGGCACCTGGTCAGCGCCGAGGTGGACGGGCAGTCGCTGACCGACGAGGAGCTCGTGGCGTGCTGCGCGCTGATCGTGATCGCCGGGCACGAGACCACCGCCTACGCCATCGGCAACGCGGTGCTGGCGCTGCTGGAGCACCCCGCGCAGCTGGCGGCGCTGCGCGCGGATCCGGTGCGCCGGATGGGGCCGGCCGTCGAGGAGACGCTGCGCTGGAACAGCCTGTCGGGGTGGATGGGCCGGATCACCACCGCCGAGCTGGCGGTGCGCGGACAGGTGATACCGGCGGGCAGCCTGGTCTTCGGGATGCCCGGGTCCGCGAACCGCGACGAGCGGGCCTACGAGGACCCCGACCGCTTCGACATCGGCCGGCCGGTGGCCGCGACCCGGCGCCACCTCACCTTCGGGCACGGGCTGCACATGTGCCTGGGAGCGGCGCTGGCCCGGATGGAGGCGGGGGTGTGCCTGGAGCAGCTGGTGACGCGGCTGCCGGGGCTGCGCCTGGCGGTGCCGGCCCCGGAGCTGGAGTGGCTCCGGGGCCTGGCCCTGCACGGCCCGGTGGCCCTGCCGGTGCGCGTCCGCTGAGGGGGTCCCGGGTCTACGGGACGGGTCCTAGCCGGGTCCGCCGTGGCCGTGGTGGCCGTGGTGGGAGCGGGCGGTGAGCTGGCCCTGGACGTAGGGGTCGGACTCGGGGGCGTAGGGGCCGCCGTGGTCCACGAGGTGTTCCTCGACGCGCTGCCACTCCGCCACGGCGGCCGGGGGCGCCCCCGCCGTGCGGGCGGCCTCCAGCGCGGCCTCCGCCTCGTGGTGGGTCATGCCCGTGGCCTCGGCCCGGACCCGGTCGCGCGCCGCCCGCTCGCCCGGGACGGGGTCGTGCGGTTCGGCGGCGGCCTCGACGGCGGCTTCGGAGGCTGCCTCGAAGGCGGCCTCGGCGGAGGCGGCCGGGGCTTCGGAGGCGGTCGCTCCGGCGGCTTCCGCGGCCCGGTTGCGGTAGGTCATGCCGGTGTCCTGCCCCGTCCGCGCCGGATCATGAGCTGCGGCCCGCCCCGGGGGTGCGCAGTCCCAGCACGCGGTCCTTCAGCGCCGGGAACTGCTCCCGTGTCTCCGCCACCTTCGCCGGGTCCAGCTCCACCGTCAGCACGCACTCGCCCGGGCCCGCCTCCGCCAGCACCTCGCCCCACGGGTCGACCACCAGGCTGTGCCCGGACTGCTCGACGCCCGCGTGCGTACCGGCCAGCGCGCAGGCGAGTACGTACGACTGGTCCTCGACCGCCCGGGCCCGGTTCAGCAGGGTCCAGTGGGCGCGGCGCCGGGCCGGCCAGCCCGCGGAGACCACCATGGTGGTGGCGCCCGCGTCGACCAGGCCCCGGAACAGTTCGGGGAAGCGCAGGTCGTAGCAGGTGGCGAGGCCGAGGGTCTGCTCCGGCAGGGTCACCGTGGTCAGGGAGTCCCCGGGGGACATCAGCACGGCCTCGCCCTGGTCGAAGCCGAAGCGGTGGATCTTGCGGTAGGTCGCGGCGAGCTCGCCCGCCGGGGACAGCACGAGGGCGGTGTTGTAGAGCGAGCCGTCGCCGGCGCGCTCGACGACCGAACCGGCGTGCAGCCACACCCCGGCGTCCCGGGCGGCCTTGGACATGGCCTCGTAGGTCGGCCCGTCGAGGGGTTCGGCCTCGGTCTCGAACTGCTCGTAGGCGAAGGCGCCGACCGTCCACAGTTCGGGGAGGACGACCAGGTCGCAGTCGCTCTGCTCCCGTACGAGTTCGGCTGCCCGGGACCGCCGGGAAGCCACCGACTCCCCTTCGTTCACCGCGATTTGGATCAGCGAGGCGCGCACATTACCACCGTCCTGGCATATCAGCCGTCAACTCGGGCCTACGATCGTCACACGAAAGCACTGCCGGGGTGCTCATCGGCAGCGTAGTTTTGGGAATAGTCCACAACGCGCCACTGAAACTGCACGCGAGGGGTCCCGTTGACCGTCCATCCCAGCCTTGAGACCTATGCCGACGCGTGGACGCATTCCATCGAGGCGATAACCGAGCTGGTCCTCCCGCTGGCCGAAAGCGAGTGGAACCGGGCGACCCCCTGCCCCGGATGGTCCGTCCGGGACGTCGTGTCCCACATCATCGGCATCGAATGCGAGCAGCTCGGCGACCCCCGGCCGATCCACACGGTGGCGCGTGACCTGCGGCACGTCGTCGACGAGTTCACCCGGTACATGGAGGTGCAGGTCGACATCCGCCGGCACCACACGGCGCCGGAGATGACCGCCGAGCTGGAGTACACCGTCATCCGGCGCTCGCGCCAGCTGCGCAACGAGAAGCGGGATCCGGCCACGATGGTGCGCGGCCCGCTCGGTGACCAGGTGACGCTGGAGCACGCGCTGCGGCTGCGGGCGTTCGACGTGTGGATCCACGAGCAGGACCTGCGGACGGCCCTGGGCGTGCCCGGGAACTGGGACTCGCCGGGCGCCTACGTGGCGCGGGACATCCTCCTCGCCGGGCTGCCGAAGGTGGTCGCGAAGGGCGCGGGCGCGCCCCCGAACTCGGCGGTCGTCGTGGACGTGCACGGCCCGCTGGAGTTCATGCGGACGGTACGGGTGGACGCGACGGGCCGGGCCACCCTCGACAAGACGCCCTCGCTGGGTCCGGCCGTGACGCTGACCCTGGACTGGGAGACGTACGTACGGCTCGCCGCGGGCCGGGTGCGGCCGCGCGCGGTGGCCGACCGGGTGAAGGCGGAGGGCGACCCGGAGCTGGCCGACGCGATCCTGGCGGCCTTCGCGGTGACTCCGTAGGACGCCGCCGGGCCCTTCAGACTCCGGCGGGGCTGGGGGGTGCCGGGACGCCGTCCGCGAGGGCGTGCCGCTCCGGGACCGGGGCGGCGCGTTCGGCGCGTTCCCGCTCGCGGGCCAGGGCGCGGCCGCGCAGACGCAGGATCTGGGCCACGCCCAGCACCTCCAGGACGAACACCGACGAGAAGGCGATCCGGTAGTTGTCGCCGGTGGCGTCGAGCAGGACGCCCACCGCCAGCAGGGTCGTCATAGAGGCGATGAAACCACCCATGTTGGTGATGCCGGACGCGGTGCCCTGACGCTCGGCCGGGTTCGCGGGCCGTGCGAAGTCGAAGCCGATCATCGAAGCCGGTCCGCAGGTGCCGAGCACCACGCACAGGGCGACCAGCAGCCACATCGGCGCCCGGTCCCCGGGGTGGACGAGGACGGCCCCCCACAGCGCGGCGGTGATCCCCACCGTGCCGAGGGCGAGCGGGATCCGGGCGGACTGGCGGCGGCCGACGACCTGGCCGTAGACCAGCCCGAAGCCCATGTTGGAGGCGACCACCAGGGTCAGCAGCCCGCCCGCGGTGGTCCGCGACAGGCCCTGCGCCTCGACGAGGAACGGCATCCCCCACAGCAGCAGGAAGACCATCGCCGGGAACTGCGTCGTGAAGTGCACCCACAGTCCGAGCTTCGTGCCGGGCTCCCGCCACGAATCGGCGATCTGACGGCGCACGAAGCCCCCCGCACCCCGGGGCACCGGCGCCGGCTCGTGGCCCTCGGGGTGGTCCCGCAGGAACAGCACCAGCGGCACCAGCACCACCAGCCCGGCGACGGCGCTGCCCAGGAAGGCCGGCACCCAGCCGAGGCCGTGCAGCACGGGCGCCAGCACGAGGGTGGACACCAGGTTGCCCGCCATCCCCACCAGCCCCGCCAGCTGCGCCACCAGCGGCCCGCGCCGGGCGGGGAACCAGCGGTTGCCCAGCCGCAGCACGGAGATGAAGGTCATGGCGTCACCGCAGCCCAGCAGGGCGCGGGCGGCCAGCGCCATCCCGTAGGACGGGGACAGCGCGAAGCCGACCTGCCCGGCGGTGAACAGGACGGCGCCCAGCGTGAGGACCTTCTTGGTGCCGAGGCGGTCCACCATCAGGCCGACGGGTATCTGCATGCCCGCGTAGACCAGCAGCTGGAGCAGGGAGAAGGTGGACAGCGCCGAGGCGTTGACGTGGAAGCGGTCGGCGGCGTCGAGTCCGGCGACGCCCAGGCTGGTCCGGAAGATGACGGCGACGAAGTAGACGGAGACGCCGATCGACCAGACGGCCACGGCCCTGCGGCCGCCGGGAGGGTCCTTGAGGACGGCGGCGGCGCGGCCGCCGGTCCCGCTCACCGGCCCGTCCCGCGCACCAGCGCCTCGACCCGGCCGACGTGTCCGCGTACGGCGGCGGCGGCAGTCTCGGCGTCCCCGGAGCGCAGGGCGTCCAGGATCTCGGCGTGCTCGGCGAGGGTGCGTTCCACCCGGTCGGGGTGCGCGTGCAGCAGGGCCACGCCCATCCGCAGCTGACGGTCGCGGAGCTGGTCGTAGAGCCGGGACAGGATCTGGTTGCCGGCGTGCCGGACGATCTCGGCGTGGAAGCACCGGTCGGCCTGCATCATCGCGGCGAGGTCGCCCCGCCCGGCGCACCGCCGCTGCTCGGCGAGGAGTTCCGCGAGCCGCTCCAGCAGGGCGGGCGGGGCGGGCACGGCCTTGCGTACGGTGAACTCCTCGACCAGCAGCCGGGTTTCGATGACGTCGGCGATCTCCTGCGCGGAGACCGGCAGCACCAGGGCGCCCTTCTTCGGGTACAGCTTCAGCAGCCCCTCCGTCTCCAGCCGCAGCAGCGCCTCGCGGACCGGCGTACGGGAGACCCCGACGGCCTCGGCGAGTTCGCCCTCGGTGAGCAGGACCCCGCCCTCGTAGCGGCGGTCCAGTACGCCCTCCTTGACGTGGCGGTAGACGCGGTCGGCGGCGGGCGGGGGCTTCAGGCCGGTGGCGGCCGGGGAGGCCGGGGAGGGTGGCATGTGCACAGGATAGATACATGTGGGATGCACGCGTATCGGCCGTCCACCATCCGGACCGCCTGCCGCGGCCGGCCACGGCTCCGGGTACGGCCCGGCTACGCCGCCGGCTCGCGCACCTCGACGTCCAGCAACAGCTCGTCGTACGGGGCCTCCTGCGGGTACGGCGGCCTGACCTGCGCGAACCGGATCCGGGCCCGGGCGCCGGCGCGCCGCCCCCGCACCGTGTACGCCCGCTCGACGACCGCCCCGGGAAGCGCGCCCGGCCGCTGTTCACCCACCCCGGGGCCGGCCCCGGCCGTCACGGTGACGGCGTCCTCGTCGCCCGTCACCTGCCACGTCCACACGTACCCGCGCGCGCCCCGCCCGGGCAGCCGCAGGACGTACGGCTCACCGGGGCCGAGCACGATCCGGCGCACCTCCACCCGCGGCCCCTCTCCGTTCGGCCGGACCGGCCGGCCGGCTCAGACCGGACCGATCACCGGCCCCTCGTGCCAGCCCGCGCCGTCCCGCCAGTAGTGCTGGAGCAGGCGGTCGGTGCGCAGGACGACGACTTCCAGGTTGAACCCGAAACTCCCCTGGAGCATCCCGGTGACGGTGAGCACGTCGTGCCCGAAGACCGCGCCGCGGGCCCAGGCGGCGCCCGAGGCGTTCCCGCGCCACCAGTGCTCGACGCGGCCGTCCGCGCGGGCCGCGCACAGCTCGTAGTTCCCGGCGGTGTCCTCGTCCGCGGCCCCGTACTGGCCCTCGATCATGCAGGGCGCGGAGGTGATCCCGGCGCCGAAGACCTCGCCGGGGTGCCAGACGAAGCCGTTCGGGTCGTCGCGCCACCACAGCTGCATCGTGCCGTCGGTGCGGGCCGCCACGAGGTCCAGGTGCCGGCTGCGGGTCTGGACGAGGGCGGGGCCGTAGTGGGCGATGCCGGAGGCGAAGCGGCCGCCGTCGTTCCAGGTCCAGGGCGCGCCGTTGATCCGCCACCAGTGGCCCAGCCGGCCGTCGGCGGTGCGCACGACCACCTCGAAGTTGCCCGGCTTGCCGTAGTCGCTCTGGATGAACGCCGGGGTCGAGCCGATCGCCGCGTCGCCCGGGCCGAAGGCGCCGCCGTCGCGCCAGACGCCGACGGCCTGCTCGTAGTACCAGTGGCGCAGCCGGCCGCCGGTGGTGACGTGCAGGGACTCCATGTTCCGGTTGTACGTGGAGCCGGTGAAGGCGGGCTGGCCCGAGGCGTCACCGGCGAAGGCCGCCGCCCGGGACCAGCCGAAGGGGGCGTCCCCCTCGCGCCACCAGTGCTGGAGGCGGCCGCCGCCCGCGGTCGCGGCCAGCTCGAAGTTGCGGTGGGCCGGGCCGTTGCCGCTCTCGTAGACGTTGCCCGCGTGCAGGCGGCGCTTGCTCCAGGGGTCGATGTTGGTGCCGCGCAGGCCGCACTTGGCCCAGTAGTCGATGTTCACCTCGCCGTACGCGATGCGGCCGTAGCCGCCGACGTGGTAGCCGGTGCCCCAGGAGTTCTTGAACAGCCAGCAGCCGGCCGCGTCGTCGTAGCCGACGACGAGCACGCAGTGGCCGCCCGCGAGCCGGTCGCTGGTGCGGTGGTACACGCCGGAGCCCAGGCCGAAGAAGTCGTCGTAGACGTCGAAGCAGGCGGTCAGCGGGCCGACCGTGTCCAGCCACACCTTCTGCTGCTCCACGTCGCCGAGGCGCACGTAGTCGGTGATCCGGACGGTGCGGCCCGAACGGTCCCAGCTGGGCGTGTACTCGGCGCGCCAGGCCTCGCGCCGCTCGGCGGGCAGGCCGGGGGGCGGGGTGCCGTACGGCCAGCAGTCCGGGTCCGCGAGGCCGCCGTTGGTCTGGATCCAGTCCAGGGCGGTCTCCGGGTTGCCGCCCTGGCCGCAGGTGGACTTCAGGCCGTCGTGGACGTCGCCCTCAGAGCGCTCCGCCCACACGTCGTGCTCTATGCGGGCCATCGACTCGACGAGGCCGGCGGCGGAGAAGACCCAGCAGGAGCCGCAGGGGTTCTGGTCCTTGACCTTGGTGAGCCAGGGCCAGCCCCAACGGGAGCGCCAGTCGACGGCGGTGGGGCGGGGTGTTCCGGTCGCGGTCCCGGTCCCGGTCCCGGTCCCGGATTCCGCGAGGAGGCCGTGCGCGGCGCGGCGGCGGGTCAGGTGCGGGTTGCCGCTCGGGTGGCCGGCGAGCGCCCGCAGGTTCACGGACCCCGCCTCCGCGGCGGGCGTCAGGTTCACCCCCGGCTCCAGGCCGAGCGAGGGCCGCGGTACGGGCTCCCCGTCGGCCAGGTGCTCGCTCACCGACCACCGTGCCCCGCACGCGGCGAGCCGCGCCCGCAGCACTCCAGCCGTCTGGACAGACTCCCCCGGCATACCGCCCCCCAGCGCAACCGTCGGTTGTGAGCCCCGGGAGCGTCTCCCCGCCGCCGGACCCCGTCAAGGGGGTCCGCGCGGGCGCACGGGGGCACGGGCCGCGCCCCTCCTGCGGGAGCGGGCCGGGGCGTTGGGGTACGGGGCGGTGGGGTACGGGGAGCAGCGCGTGTCCGTCAGGGGAGGGGCAGCGGGGCCGGGGGCGCGGGCGGGGGCCGGGAGCGCGGGCGGGCCC
>NZ_JBHWBP010000077.1:0-28931 GCF_042735575.1 Streptomyces sp. NPDC059564
GGACGGACGGATGGCGTCCGTCCGGGGCGGCTACGGGACCTACAGGTTGCCGCGCTTCTCCTGCTCGCGCTCGATGGCCTCGAACAGGGCCTTGAAGTTGCCCTTGCCGAAGCCCATGGAGCCGTGGCGCTCGATCATCTCGAAGAAGACGGTCGGCTTGTCCTGGACCGGCTTGGTGAAGATCTGGAGCAGGTAGCCGTCCTCGTCGCGGTCGACGAGGATCTTCAGCTCGCGCAGGGTCTCGACGGGCACCCGGGTCTCGCCGGCCCACTCGCCGAGGGTGTCGTAGTACGAGTCGGGGGTGTCCAGGAACTGCACGCCCGCCGCGCGCATCGAGCGCACGGTGGCGACGATGTCGTTGGTCGCGAGGGCGATGTGCTGGACGCCGGCGCCGCCGTAGAACTCCAGGTACTCGTCGATCTGCGACTTCTTCTTCGCGATCGCCGGCTCGTTGATCGGGAACTTCACCTTCAGGGTGCCGTCCGCGACGACCTTCGACATCAGCGCCGAGTACTCGGTGGCGATGTCGTCGCCCACGAACTCCTTCATGTTCGTGAAGCCCATGACCTTGTTGTAGAACGCCACCCACTCGTTCATCCGGCCGAGCTCGACGTTGCCCACGCAGTGGTCGATGGCCTGGAAGGTGCGCTTGGCCGGCGGCTCGACGATCGGGGAGGCGGCCACGAAGCCCGGCAGGTAGGGGCCGGTGTAGTCGCGGCGCTCGACCAGGGTGTGGCGGGTCTGGCCGTAGGTGGCGATGGCGGCCAGCACGACCGTGCCGTGCTCGTCCTTGACCTCGTACGGCTCGTCCAGCCCGCGGGCGCCGTGCTCGACGGCGTACGCGTAGGCGGCCCGCGCGTCCGGGACCTCGATGGCGAGGTCGACGACGCCGTCGCCGTGGTCGGCGACGTGCTCGGCGAGGAAGCGGCCGTGGTCCGTCGTCGCCTTGATGACCGAGGTCAGCACGAAGCGGGCGGCGCCGTTGGTCAGGACGTAGCTGGCGGTCTCGCGGGTGCCGTTCTCCGGTCCGGAGTAGGCGACGAGCTTCATGCCGAAGGCGGTCGAGTAGTAGTGCGCGGCCTGCTTGGCGTTGCCGACGGCGAAGACGACCGCGTCCATGCCCTTCACCGGGAAGGGGTCTGCCTCACGCGCGGTGTGCGGGATGGTTTCGGGGTTCGCCAGAGACTCAGTCATGACGGCAGAGTCCCGCCCTTCCACAAGCTGCGCAATAGTTTCCATTTCCGCTGTACAGAATGACCAGCGCGGGCGCAGGATGACTGAGAGATCTGTGCAGTATGACCAGCCGATCGGGGGAAGGTTTCCATGACCATCGACGAACTCGACGGCCGGCTCATCGTCCTGCTGGCGCGCGAACCGCGGATCGGGGTCCTGGAGGCCTCGCGCCGGCTGGGGGTGGCGCGGGGCACGGTGCAGGCGCGGCTGGACCGGCTCCAGTCGAACGGGGTCATCCGCGGGTTCGGCCCGCAGGTCGATCCGGCGGCCCTCGGATACCCGGTGACGGCCTTCGCCACGCTGGAGATCAAGCAGGGCCAGGGTTCGGACGTACGGGCGCACCTGGACGGCGTACCGGAGGTGCTGGAGCTGCACACGACCACCGGGCACGGGGACATGCTGTGCCGGCTCGTGGCGCGGTCCAACGCCGACCTCCAACGGGTGATCGACCGGGTCGTCGGCTTCGAGGGGATCGTGCGGGCCTCGACGGCGATCGTGATGGAGAACCCGGTGCCGCTGCGGATCATCCCGCTGGTGGAGCAGGCGGCGGAGGACGACTGACGGGACCCCGCCCAGGTTCCAAAGAAGGCGTTGCAAAGAAGTCCTTGCATAGGAGTCTTTGCAACTCTACTGTTGAGGCATGCCCGAAGAGCCGGAAGCCCCGGAACCCACGGTCCGTACGCTCGACGCCCGCTCCCTGCGCGGCCTCGCCCATCCCCTGCGCATCCGCATGCTGGCCACGCTGCGCCACGACGGCCCGGCCACCGCGTCCCAGCTGGCCGAGCGGCTCGGGGAGTCCAGCGGCTCCACCAGCTACCACCTGCGCCAGCTCGCCGCCCACGGCTTCGTCGAGGACGCGCCCGAGCACGGCAAGGGCCGCGAACGCTGGTGGAAGGCCGCGCACGACGGCACCCAGTTCGACGAGTCGCTGATCTACGCCGAGGACCCGGCGACGCGCGGCGCGGCGGACCTCTTCCTGCACGAGATCGCGACGATCCACACGCAGGAGATGAGCACCTGGCTCGGCAACGCCCACAGCTGGCCGCTGGAGTGGCGGCGCGGCTCGGACGTCAGCGACTTCACCCTGCACCTGACGGCCGAGCAGACCCTCGAACTGATCCAGAAGATGCACGACCTGATCAACAGCTATCGCGACGTGCCGCCCAGCGAGGGCACAAGAGCGGTTCGCCTCCACACCCACGCCTTCCCGCGCACGAGCGAGTAGCACCGGGCCGGTCCGGTCCGGCCGCCCTTCACCTCTCACCCTCCACGACCTCTCACCCTCCACGACCTCTCACCCGCCGCGCTCCACCTCCGCAGAAGGAGTCCTGCCATGCACGCCTTCACGCACACCCGGATACACGCCGCCCGCGCCGCCGAACTCGCCGCCGAGGCCGCCGCCTGGCGCCTCGCCCACGAGACCCCCGCTCCCGTCACCCCCGTCGTCCCCGCCCTGCGCAACCGGCTCGGCGAGGCCCTGGTCGGCGCCGGCCTGCGCCTGATGGACTCGGCCCACGCCCACGCCCACGCCCGCGTCCGGCACCACGCCGCATGAGCAGGCGCCCCTTCGCGGCCGTCCTGGCCGCCAACACCATCTCCATAGCCGGGAGTTCGCTCACCCTGATCGGCGTCCCGTGGTTCGTGCTCCAGACCACGGGCAGCGCCGGACGGGCCGGGGTCGTCGCCTTCTGCGCCACCCTGCCCGTGATCGTCGCGGCGCTCGTCGGCGGCCCGGTCATCGACCGGATCGGCCGTCGGCGGGTCTCCGCGGCCTCCGACCTGATCTGCGGGCTGGCGGTCGGCGCGATCCCGCTGCTGCACTACGCGGGCCTGCTGGAGTTCTGGATGCTGTGCGCGCTGATGGCCCTCGGCGGCCTCGTGCACACCCCCGGCCTGACCGCCCGCGGCGTACTGCTGCCCAGCCTCGCCGAGCACGCCGGCACCACCGTCGCCCGCGCGGCCAGCCTCTACGACGCCGTCTCGCGCGGGGCCCGCATGATCGGCGCCGCCACGGCCGGACTGCTGATCGCGCTGTTCGGCGCCGAGACCGTACTGCTGCTGGACGCGGCCTCGTTCACCACCTCCGCACTGCTGGTGGGCGCCTTCCTGCGCGGCGTACCGGCCGCCGAGCCGCAACCCGCCTCCGGGAAGCCCTCGTTCGCCGCGTACCGGGCCGAACTGGCCGAGGGGTGGCTCTTCCTGACCCGGTCCCGGCTGCTGACCGGCGTCACCCTGATGGTGATGGCGACCAACGGCCTCGACCAGGGCTGGGGTTCCGTCCTGCTCCCCGTACACGGCCGCGAGGACCTCGGCAGCCCCGCCACCATCGGCCTGATGATCTCCCTGTTCGGTGGCTCCGCCCTGCTGGGGGCCCTGCTCTACGGGGCGTGGGGCGACCGGCTCCCCCGCAGGCCGGTGTTCGCGGCGGCCTTCCTGCTGTGCGGGGCGCCCCGCTACGTGACGGCCGCCTTCACCGACACCCCACTGCCGCTGGCGGTTGTCATGACCCTGTCCGGCCTGGGCGCGGGGGTGCTCAACCCGATCCTGAGCACGGTCGTCTACGAGCTGGTGCCGGAGGAACTGCGCAGCCGGGTGGCCGGGGTGACCACGGCGGGATGCGAGCTGGCCATGCCCCTGGGCGGCCTCACGGCCGGCCTCCTGGTCGACGCCTCCGGGGTGACGCGGGCCCTCCTGGTGTTCGGCGGCGTCTACCTGCTGGCCACCCTGACCCCGCTGCTCTTCCCCGCCTGGCGCGACCTCGACCGGACCCCGGAGCGTCCCGTCAGCAGGACGGAACCGGCTCGTTCCGGTTCAGCGCCCGCAGCGAGTCCACCGCGCCCGTCAGCGAGGTAACGGGAACCAGCCGCAGCCCCTCGGGCAGTTCGGCCTTGGCGTCGGAGCACTCCGCCTTCGGCACGAGGAACACCGTCGCCCCGTCGCGCCGCGCGGCCTGCGTCTTCAGGCCCACTCCCCCGACCGCGCCGACCGTTCCGTCGGCCGCGATGGTTCCCGTACCGGCAATGGTGCGGCCGCCGGTGAGGTCGCCGCCGCTGCCGTCGCCGTCGAGCTTGTCGACGATGCCGAGGGAGAAGAGGAGTCCGGCGCTGGGGCCGCCGACGTCGGCGAGGTTCAGCTCGACCTTGACCGCCTTCGGGTCCTTGTGGAGGTAACCGAGCGCGGCCTCGGCGGCGGACGACTGGGACTGTGTCATCTCCTCCAGGTTGTGCTGCTCGATCTCCTTGTCGCTTCCGCCCGACGGGTAGACGGCCGCCTTCGGCATGACCGCCCGGGCGCTGTCGAACCAGTCGCCGAGCAGCTCGGGCAGGGTCACCGAGGTGGAGGGGCCGGTGGCCTGGATGGTGGTCATCCGCAGCTGGCCCTTGGTGTCCCGGGTGGGGGCGCCGGTGACGACGATGACGGGCTTGCCGTCACGGGCGCCGAGCACGTCGGCCGTGAGGCCCGGCTGGGCGATCACGAAGGGCAGCGGCGCGAGGGCGGCCACGGCGAACAGCGCGGCCACGGGCAGCGCGCAGACGGCGAGGGCGGTGGGACGCGGCAGACGTGTGAGGCGAGAGAGCACCCGGCCAATCTATCGGGCCGCATGCCCGTCCCGGCCTCGCCGTCCTGCGGGGCGCGGGGGTGGGGGGGGGGGGGGGCCCCCCCCCCCCCGCGCGGGGGGTTTGGGGCGGGGGGGGGGGGCGACGCGGGGGGGGGGGCCCCCCCCCCGGGCGCCGCGCCCGGGGGGGGGGGGGGGGGGGGGGGGGGGCCCCCCGCCCCCCCCACCCTCGGCGATGGGATCTAGCGCAGGGCGTCGGCGACCTCGCGGGCGGCGTCCACCACGCGCGGGCCGACGCGCTCGGGCACGGCGTCGGCCAGCATCACGACGCCGACGCTGCCCTCCAGCCCGGTGATGCCGACCAGCGGCGCGGCCGCGCCGCTGGCGCCCGCTTCGAGTTCGCCGTGGGTCAGGGTGTAGCCGGGCTCGATGAGCGTGCCCTGACGGGCGGCCAGGATGGCCCGCCCGGCCGCACCGCGGTCCAGCGGGTGGCGGAAACCGGCCCGGTAGGCGACGTGGTAGTCGGTCCAGGTCGGTTCGACGACGGCGACGGCGAGCGCCTCGGTGCCGTCGACCAGGGTCAGGTGCGCGGTGGCGCCGATGTCCTCGGCGAGCGAGCGCAGCGCGGGCAGGGCCGCCTCCCGGACCAGCGGGTGGACCTGTCGCCCCAGGCGCAGCACGCCGAGCCCGACGCGGGCCCGGCCGCCGAGGTCGCGGCGTACCAGCGCGTGCTGTTCGAGGGTGGCGAGGAGGCGGTAGACGACGGTGCGGTTGACACCGAGGCGGTTGGACAGCTCGGTGACAGTCAGACCGTGGTCGGTGTCGGCGAGCAGCTTGAGGACTCTGAGCCCTCGGTCGAGAGTCTGGGAGGTTTCCGCGGTCACGACGCCTCTCCCTCTCTTTCAGTGGGCGGCGGTGACTCTCACGGGGTGGAGCGCTGCCGGTCCCTCGGCGACGCACGGAGAGGCCGCCGGTAGCGGCCATGGCACCGGCAGCGCTCCCGCGGCGGCGCTGCCACGGGGCGTTCGATGCGGGGACAGTAGCGAGCGGGTCCGCTCAGCGGAAGGCCTCGTCCAGAATCCGGTCGCCTACTGCCGGTTTACGCCAATTTCTCCGTACGGCTGTGCCAATTCGTAATGTTCCTCAGTCGAAAATCGTTTTACACGACCCTTAGTCTGATCGTGTTCAAAAAGATGTTGGGGGTGGGCGGGGCGCCGGGCGCCTCGTTCGCATAGGGGAAAGAAGTACCTGTGAACCTGAAGCGCATGGCTGTCGTCGCTGCCGCTGCCGTCGTGGGACCGACCGTCCTGATGGCCTCGCCCGCGATGGCGGACGAGGCCAAGCCGGCCGTCACGACTCCGGACTCGGCTCCGCAGGACGACGCGGCTCCGGCCGCGGCCGCGGAGACCCCGGTGGCGAAGCCCGCCGCCGAGACCCCGGCGAAGCCCGCCGCCGAAACTCCGGCCAAGCCGGCCGCCGAGACCCCGGCGAAGCCCGCTGCCGAGACCCCGGCCAAGCCGGCCGACGCCAAGCCCGAGACGAAGCCCGCCGCGGGCGCCGACGAGGACGACCTGGTCGCGACCGGCCCGGTCCTCGGCATCGGTGGCGTCCCGAGCACCATCAAGGCCGGCGACTGGACCAACCTCACGGTCTCCGTCGACAACAAGGGCAAGACGCAGGAGAGCTACGTGCTCATCCTCGCCGTGGCCGACCAGAACGAGAAGCTCACGGCCGAGAAGGTCCGCGTCCAGGTCTTCTCCCAGGGCGCCTGGCACGACGTCGAGGTCGTCGGCGACCGCGGCGCCCCGGTGGCCCTGCTGACCGAGGACATCAAGCTCCCGGCGGGCAAGACCAGCCTCCAGGTGCGCGTGAAGTTCGCCGCCAGCGCCCCGACCGGCAACATCGCCATCGCCGTCGCCGGCGGCAGCAACGTGGACGAGGACGTCTGGTCCGAGACCGCGTGGGCCGAGTCGAAGCTCGTCTCGGGCTCCACGGGCGGCAACACCGGCGGCAACACCGGTGGCAACACGGGCGGCAACCACAAC
This sequence comes from Streptomyces sp. NPDC059564, assembly GCF_042735575.1. Lineage (NCBI taxonomy): Bacteria > Bacillati > Actinomycetota > Actinomycetes > Kitasatosporales > Streptomycetaceae > Streptomyces > Streptomyces sp. NPDC059564. The sequence continues at coordinate 6,835 of NZ_JBHWBP010000077.1, forward strand.
GGTGGCGGCAACACCGGCACCAAGCCGAACGGCGGCGGCACCACCACGCCGATCGTCGACCACAACACCGGCAACACGGGCAACACCAACACCGGCACCACCAACGCCGGTGGTCAGCTCGCCGAGACCGGTACCGACGCGGCCACCAGCTGGGCCCTCGGCGCCGGCGGTGTCGCGCTCGCCATGGGCGCCGCCCTGGTCGCCGGCACCGGCCGCCGTCGGCGCGTCGGCGCCTGACGGCAGGCACCGGCACAGACACACGAGAACGGGGTCCGCGCGCAGCAGCGCACGGACCCCGTTCCGCGTTCCACACCCCCGCGGAGGGGCTAACGCATCCGCGTCGCCCACTCCTGCACCTTCTTGATCCGCTCCCGCAGCTGCCCCGCCGTCGCCTCCGCGCTCGGCGGACCGCCGCACACCCGGCGCAGCTCGGTGTGGATCACCCCGTGCGGCTTGCCGCTCTGGTGGACGTACGCGCCGACCATCGTGTTCAGCGACTTGCGCAGCTCCAGCAGCTCCTTGTGCGAAACCACCGGCCGCCGGTCGGCCGGCAGCTCCAGCAGGTCCGCCTCGGAGTCCGGCTTGCGCCGGCTGTGCGCGATCTGCCGCGACTGCCGCTTCTGGAGCAGCATCTGCACCTGGTCCGGCTCCAGCAGCCCCGGGATGCCGAGGTAGTCCTGCTCCTCCTCGCTGCCGGGGTGCGCCTGCATGCCGAACTCGGCGCCGTCGTAGAGCACCCGGTCGAAGACGGCGTCGGACTCCAGCGCCTCGAAGGACATCTGCTCGTCCTCGCCGGTGTCCTCGTCCTCCTGCCGGTTCGCCTCGTCCATCTCCTTCTCGGACTCGGCGTACGGGTCTTCCTCGCCCTGCTTCTTCGGCTTGTCGAGGACGTGGTCGCGCTCGACCTCCATCTCGTTCGCGAAGCCGAGCAGGTAGGGGATCGTCGGAAGGAACACGGACGCGGTCTCGCCGCGCCTGCGCGATCGCACGAAGCGCCCGACGGCCTGCGCGAAGAACAGCGGCGTCGAGATCGTCGTCGCGTACACACCCACCGCGAGGCGCGGTACGTCGACGCCCTCCGACACCATGCGGACCGCGACCATCCAGCGGTCGTCGTTCCCGCTGAAGGTGTCGATGTTCTTCGAGGCGCCGGTGTCATCGGAGAGCACCAGGGTCGCCTTCGTGCCCGTGATCTCGCGGATCAGCTTGGCGTACGCGCGCGCCGAGTCCTGGTCGGAGGCGATGACGAGGCCGCCCGCGTCCGGGATGCCCTTGCGGACCTCCGTGAGGCGCTGGTCGGCGGCGCGCAGCACGTTCGGCATCCAGTCGCCGCGCGCGTCCAGCGCGGTGCGCCAGGCCTGCGAGATGGCGTCCTTGGTCATCGGCTCGCCGAGGCGGGCCGCGATCTCGTCGCCCGCCTTCGTCCGCCAGCGCATGTTGCCGCTGTAGGAGAGGAATATGACCGGCCGCACGACGCCGTCGCCGAGCGCGTTGCCGTAGCCGTAGGTGTAGTCGGCGGAGGACCGCCGGATCCCGTCGTTGCCCTCCTCGTACGTGACGAAGGGGATCGGGTTGGTGTCGGACCGGAAGGGCGTACCGGTCAGGGCCAGCCGGCGGGTCGCCGGGTCGAACGCCTCCAGGCAGGCCTCGCCCCAGGACTTCGAGTCGCCCGCGTGGTGGATCTCGTCGAGGATCACCAGCGTCTTGCGCTGCTCGCAGCGGTTGCGGTGGAGCATCGGCCGCACGCCGACGCCCGCGTAGGTGACGGCGACGCCGTGGTAGTCCTTGCTCAGCGGTCCGGCCGAGTACTCCGGGTCGAGCCGGATGCCTATCCGGGCCGCCGCCTCCGCCCACTGCTTCTTCAGGTGCTCGGTCGGCGCGACGACGGTCACCTGCTGGACCACGTGATGGTGCAGCAGCCAGGAGGCGAGGGTGAGCGCGAAGGTGGTCTTTCCGGCGCCGGGGGTCGCGACCGCGAGGAAGTCCCGCGGCTGCGTCTCGATGTACCGGTTGAGGGCACCCTCCTGCCAGGCACGCAGCTTGCTGGCGGTGCCCCACGGCGCGCGGCCGGGGAAGGCGGGTGAGAGGTGGTGGGAGGCGGTAGTAGTCACGGTCTCCGGTTCGTCTCAGTCACGGTCGGTCGCGGTCGTACGTAGGACAACCGGGCCACCTTACCGGCCCCGGCCCGCCCCTTCCGGAGGGACAGGCCCGTGACCTCGGCGGGTGCGGCGAGCGTCACATCGCCGGCCTCGCCTCACAGCGCGCGCAGGCGCTCCGCGATGACGGCGACGTCCGCCTCGAGCCCGGCCGCGACGTCGATGACCAGGTCGTACGCCGCCTCCTGGTCCACCGCGCCGAGGTCCACGCCGTTCACGGCGAGGAAGGTGGCGGCGGCCAGCCAGGCGGTGCGCTTGTTGCCGTCGACCAGCGGGTGGTTCGCCGCGATGCCGTGCAGCAGCGCGGCCGCCTGCTCGTACGGGTCCTCGTACGCGGGCGTCCCGAACATGCGCGCCCGCGGCCGGTGGACGGCCGACTCCAGCAGCCCGGGGGCGCGCAGTTCGACGGGCTGGTCCTGGGCGAGGCAGGCGTGCCGGGCCAGATCGAGGACCCCGGCGAGGGTGAGGTGGCGCACGGCCGGGGCCGCGCTCACCGCCCGAGCCTCTCCAGCAGCGGGGCATGGGCCCGGGCCAGCCGCGCGGCGGCCTCCCCGACGCGCCCGCGCTCCGCCCGCAGGTGTTCCCGTACGGCGTCCAGCGCGAGCTCCTCGGGCGTGCGGCCTGTGGCGTCGGCCAGGTCGGCGAGCTCCGCGCGCTCGGCGCCGGAGAGGGGGATGATCAGGTCGTCCATCCGACGAATCTAGCCGCTCGGGGCGAACGGCCCCTCAGCTTTTCCCCTCGCCCTTCACCGGGGAGGGGTGCAGCCGGGTCGCGACCCAGGCTCCCGCCAGCGCGACGACGGACATCGGCAGGAACACCGCCAGGAAGGCCCCGGGGTGCGAGGCGGACGCCCCCTCGGTGAGGGCGTGCCCGGCGCCGACCGCTCCCCCGCCGAGCGTGGCGAAGGCCGCGCCCACGGCGGCGAGCAGCACCACGTTCGCGAGGGCGTCGGAGATCTGCAGCGCGGCGGAGTTCGCCCCCGCCTCCTCGGGCGCCGACAGCTCCAGCAGCAGCACGCTGGTCGAGCCGATCACCAGCCCCATGCCGAGACACCCCACCGCCCAGGCGAGCGCCAGGGTCCAGACGGGGACGGACTCGACGAGCACGGCCGGGGCGGCGGCGATGGCGAAGGCCACCAGCACCATGCCGATCACCATGAGCCGGTCCCGGTAGGGCGCCATCCGCCCCTTGGACTGCACCCAGGAGCCGAGCGCCCACGTCACCCCGCCCAGCGCCAGCGAGAAGCCGGCCAGCGTCGGGCTCAGCCCCCGCTGGGTCACCAGCATCAGCGGCACGAAGCTCTCGGCCCCGATGAAGGACCCCGCCGCGACCCCGCGCAACAGCACCACGGACGGCAGGCCGCGCCGGGCCAGGTACGTCCCGCGCGGCATCAGCCCGCGCACCGCCGGCACCAGGAGGGCCACGCCGGCGATGCCGGGCACCAGGGACAGCCACCGCATGTCCTGGGCGGCGTACTGGAGCAGCCCCGCGCCCAGCGAGATCCCGAAGGCGAACCGGATCCGGCGCCGGTCGAACGCGGCGGGCGCCCCGGGGTCCACCGGGCCGGAGGCGGTGCGCCGGATCGCGGGCAGGGCCACCACCAGCGGTACGACGACCAGTGCCGGGATGCCGAGGAACACCCAGCGCCAGCCGAGGTGCTCGGTGACCGACCCGGCGGCCAGCGGCCCCACGATGGACGGCACCACCCAGCTCGCGGCGAACGCGGCCATGATGGCGGGCCTCAGCCGCTCCTCGTAGGCCCGGCTGACCACCACGTACAGGGCGACGATCACCAGCCCGCCGCCGAAGCCCTGCACGGCCCGGCCGAGTACGAAGACGCCCATGATCCCGGCGGTCCCGGAGCACACCAGCCCGGCGGCGAAGGCCCCGATGCCGACGGTCAGCGGGCGCAGCGGGCCCTGCCGGTCGGCCCACTGCCCGGACAGGACCATCCCGAAGAGGCTGGTCGTGAAGTACGCGGAGAACGCGAAGGCGTACAGCCCGACCCCGTCCAGCTCCCGCGCGGCGACGGGCATGGCCGTCCCGACGGCGGTGGCCTCGAACGCGATCAGGAAGATGACGGAGATGATCCCGACGCTGAGCGTCCGGTACGCGGGCCCGAGAACGCCGCCCCGCGAAGGCGGGGCGGCGGGCACGGATATCCGGGGTTCAAGGGCACTCATCGCCCCAGAGTAAGCCGCACAACCCGTCGGCGCCCCTGTCAATTGGTCGGACCCCGCCTCGGCCCCGCGACCTAGGACTGTGAACGCGGCATGGCAGTCGCATTGCAGCCCGCCCGCCCGCCTTCCCCACCCGGCGCGCCCCCCGTACGTTCTTCCTCAGCACCTCCACCCAGCCGTGTGCCCGAGTGGTTGAGGGACTCGCCTGCAAAGCGAGTTACGCCGGTTCGATTCCGGTCACGGCTTCTCCGAAGCCCGCCCAGGGGCCCCATCCCCTGGGCGGGCTTCCGTTGTGTCCGGGCTAGCGGGTCGCGCTGGCGCTCGGCGCCACGCCCGTGCCGGACACCGGTGCCGGCAACTCTTCGGCCCGGGCCGAGAGCCCTCCGTCGTTCACGCATCCGAGCTCCTTGGCCACGGCCAGCGCCGCCGAGTGCGTGACCTTCAGGTAGTCCGGTCCGAGGGCGGCCGCACCCTTGCTCCCGTCCCACTGATCTTGGAACAGGAGCCTGATCCGCAGGGGGATGTCCGGCGTGGAGCCCACCCGGGGGCTGGCGCAGTCGTACGAGAGGTAGACCCACTTGGCCACCGTCGATACCCGCACGCCGCTGTCACTCACGCCGGGAAAATCTGCCGGGTCCCCCGCGTGCTTGCTGTAGGCGGTGAACATCAGGCGCGCTGTGGGGAAGTGGGACTCCCGCGGCGCCCCGGAGATCTCGCAGACGGATTGGGGCATGTCACGGATCTTCACACCCGCCCGGTACGCGTCCTCCATGACCTGCGCGACGGCCCGGACGTCCGGGTTCTTGTCTTCGTCCCGGAGCAGGAACGTCGTGGATCCCAGAACCCGTTCCAGCGCCTCGGCTCCTGCTGCCGTGAAGAGCCCGGCACAGACCTGCCCGGTGGAAAGCTGCTGCGGGCCGGCCGGCAAGGGCTCCGGCTCCTCGGCGGAACAGCCGACAGCCACCATTCCGAGCACCGTCAGGCCGGCAACCGGGCTCGTCAGGAGTCGCTCTATCCGAGGGCGATTCACTTGACTCCCTTGGTCTGCGCCTCGTGGCCCTGCTGCCGGGCGATGGAGTTGCCGGTTTCGTAGCCGATGCGCATCGACTCGATGAAGTCGTTCCCGAAGTCGCTGGTCGGATCGACGTCGTGGCGCTGCATGAACTCCCTCATCGGGGCCTCGGCGCTGTGCTCGCCCGCCTGGAACATGGCCTTGTTGCTGTCGTGCGTCTCGCCGTCGATCTTGTCCTTGTGCTTTTCCTTGGCCTCGTCCGACCACTCACCGACGACCCCTGCGGCCGCCTGCTCCACGGCCCCACTGCCGACGTCGACGGCCAGCGGAACGAGGACCGCCGCCGCTCCTGCCGCGGCGGCCGTGGCGGGCAGGAAGGCCACCCCGCCCGCGATGGCCGCCGTCGTACCGAACTCGACCCAGGCGGAGCTCTGCTCGTGCGCCTTCTCGTACGCCTCGTGCTTCTTCTCGCCGACGCCTTGGACCTGCCCCGCCCGGGACTCGTCGAGGATGCCCTGCACCTCGGCGGTGGTCCGGATCGTCGCCCGGGCCCGACCCTCATCGATCTTGCCGTCGTGCTCCGCCTGGCTCTCCAGGACACTCGCGGAGTACACACGCTCTGCGGTGGAGACGGTGGCGTACGCGTCGGGATGCTGCCCGAGCGCGGCGAGCAGGTCACGGGCAGCGTCACGCTCGAAGGCCGCATGCGCCTGCTTGTCACCTTCCCGCCGGGCGAAGACGCCCTGGTCCCCGTTGTCATCGAGCGCGCGGTTGACGTCGTCGATGTACCCGGCGGTCATGTTGCCGAGGCTGTCCGCGAGAACCTCGTGGTGCTTGAGCAGCCCGGCGTCCCCGCCGTACTTCGCCGCCACTGCCGCCATGACCGCCGCCCCGGCCACGGTCCGGTGGAGCTCAGGCTTGGGGTCGTCCCAGGCGTGACCGAGGGTGGCCGCCTCCAGAGCGTGACCCAACGCATCGGGCATGTACTTCTCGACCTTCTTCAGATCGTCGAAGTTCGTGCCCTCCATGTCGATGGTGTAGTCGTACTTCTCCCGCGCGAAGAAATCCAGATAGCCGGTGATCGGCTTGCCCTTGGCGTCCTTGCCCAGGTCCGGGAGGCCCGACTTCTCCGTGCCGTCCTGGTTGTAGGCGTGCGGGGTGTTCTTGGGGTCGAAGAACTGGGCCGCCGCCTCCGGACTGTGGCCCATCGCCTCCAGGAAGCTCACCACCGGGTCGTAGCCGGCGCCGTTGATCCCGGAGGGGTTCAGCATGTTCTTGCCGTAACCGTTGAGCTGGCGGGTGCCGTTGAAGAAGTCGGGGTCCTTCGCGTGGATCTGGGTGGCGTGCTCGGCGATCGGGACCAGGAACTTGGGGTCGTAGTTGCCGTAGCGCATGATGCCGCCGAGCAGCTGGTAGCCGTAGGGCGCGTTCTGGTCGTACTTGGCCAGCGGGATGTGCTGGGTGCCGAGCCTGCGCAGCTCCTGGGCGTAGCTGTCGGGCAGGTGGGGCTCGGAGGTGGACCTGGTCGCCGTGGCGAGGTTGAAGCCCAGGTTCCGCTGGAGCTCCTGGACGTCCTTGAGGCGCTGCTCGTCGACCTTGCCCCATTCCTGGGTATCGGTCGACATGTACCCGAAGAACTGCAGCGCCCCCTTGGGCCCGAGCCCCTGGTAGAAGCCCGTCGAGAACTCCGGCACCTTGGCGTTGTCGGCCAGCAGCTCGTTGAGCTCGACCAGCTCGGCGTGCGTGAGGTCCCGGCCCTTCTTCGCGAGGTCGACCGCGTGCCCCGCCTGCTCGGCGGCGAGCCCGGCGTACTTGGGCCCGCTGAAGTCGTGGTCGTCGGCGACGTTCGCGGCGAGCAGCCGCGCCAGCGACTGGTCGGTGTCGTCGCAGGCGTCGACGGCCGCGTCGATCTTCGCCTGCCAGAGGGGCAGGTTGGCGCGGATGGACTCCTGGTAGTCGGGATCGTGCCGGGCCGCGTAACGCTCCTGCTCGGTGTCGAGGGGAGCCGCATGGACCTTGCCCTTGCCGTCCACGCGGAAGCCGGCGGCTGGTACCTCCTCCTCCGCGAGCTTCCTCAGCCGGTCGCGCGACGCCTTGAAGGTGGCGTGGGCCTGGGTGAGCGCCTGGTGGACGCCCTTGGCCTCCTTGGCCGCGTCCTCGAACTCCTTGGCCGTCTTCGCGACGAACGGCCGCGCCACCCCGGCGGTGACACCGCTCCACTCGGCCTTGTCGGCCTTGGCCTTCATCCCGTTACGGGCGGCCTCCGCCAGCTCCTCCAGCTTGGCGGCCATCGCCTGCCAGTCGGTGACGGCCGTCTGGAGCTTGTCGACCGGGGCGTTGAGGACGTTCTCGTACGTCAGCACGGACGCCGCCTACTTGAGGTACTCGTCGATCTTGGAGGCCGTGAACTCGGCGTAGAGCTGCTGTTCTTCCTTGTTGTGCGAGGAGAGGGAGTAGTTCAGCCCGTTGGAGATCTGCGCGCAGGCGGCGACGAGGGTCTTCACCTGGCCCTCCCAGCGGGAATTGAGCCTGGTCAGCGCCGCCCCGCTCGCGAAGCCCTCCTTGGCCAGCGCGCCGGCGGCCTCGGCGGTGGCCGTGGTGGCGTGCTTGGCGTCGGCCTGGAGGCGGGCGTGCAGTTTGTGCGCCTCGGTGCCGATGGCACCGATGTGGTCCTGGTTGAGCTCGAGATCCCCACCGCCGCCGGGACCGGGGCCGGGACTGGCCGGTACGTGGTTGAGCCGCAGGGAGACGTTGGCCGCGGCGGTGGCGCGTGCTGCGGCCCATTCCTCGTCGAACGACATCACGGCCTCCAGGGGCGGGTCGGGTCAGCGACGGCGTACGACGACTGCCGTGACGGCTCCCCCGATGAGGACGCAGGCCCCGATCCCGAGAGCGATCCACGGCAGGTTACTGCCGCCGTCACCCTTCTTAACGGCTGACGGCGCCTGCGGTGCGGGCTTGGGGGAACCAGTTTCGGCCGTTTTCCCGTCGGCGGCCTGGGCTGCCGCCAGGTCGGGAAGCGGGAACACGTCCGCAGGCCCCGGGTCACCCGGCGTAGGAATCGCAACCCGCGGCCGCACGACGCCGTAGCCAACGAAGTCGTTCCGCTCGACACCGTCAACGGGCTTGCCGGCGGTGTTCAGCAGAACCCGGAGGACCTGATTGTTGGTCCAGTCGGGATGAGCGGACCAGAGCAGGGCGGCGGAGGCGGAGGCGAGGGCGGATGCGTCACTTGTGCCGTGACTGGTGCAGAGTCCCGACTTCCGCGCGCACGCTGTGACGATGTCGATTCCAGGTGCGGACATGTCGACCTGCGGACCGTGCTCCGACTCCTTGGTCGCCTCACCGTTGGGGTCTACTGCTCCAACACCAACCACTCCGGGCGTCGCAGCCGGATAGTTGATCTTGTTGAGAGTATCCCCGTCGTTTCCGACAGCGGCGAAGATCAGCTTGCCCTTCGATAGCGCATACTTCACGGCTTGGGCACGCTCGCGATCATCCTCTGGCTTGCCCTCCATTCCCTGGGAAATATTGATGACCTTGGCTTCCGAGTCCGCGGCGTATCGAATTGCCTCGACCCAAGAGGGAGTGGACGCCGGCTCAAGTACGTTCGGCACCCGGAGCGGAAGGATCTTGACACCGGGTGCAAGTCCGTAGGCGCCGTCCCCACTCGGATGCTTGCCAGTACCAGCGATGATTGCAGCCATGCTCGTGCCATGACCGTTGTAGTCGTCCCGTGGGTCACCTTTGGTATCGCTAGCAGGGAAGACCTTGCCTTGGAGTACCTGACCCTCAAGTTCCGGGATGCGACCGACCCCTGTATCGATCACAGCGACGGTGACACCCTTGCCTGTGCTGGTCTTCCAGATGTCGTCGGCCTTCATGGCATCGAGATGCCACTGCTGCTCGCGGATCGTCTGCGCATGAGCCGGGGTCGCTGCGACCCCAGCCAGTAGCAGACCCACCAGGGCCGAGGTCGCCTTGCGCATACGCATCCCGTGCAATGTCCGTTCCGCTCAGTCGATCACCGGAGGAACAACACGACGGTCGCCCTGCCAGGTCTCTTCGTCCTCGGCCAGGTAGTCGGGGCGTTCGCCCCCCTGGTCTCCACGCCGCTTTCCCGGGGCGTGAGCCCCTGCGCCAGCATGGCCCATGGCACCACCGTTGCGTACGAGTCCGGAACCGCCCTGCGTGAAGGGTTGTCCACCCGTGACCGGCCGACCACCCGCAGCGGACTGCCGACCGCCGACAACGCCGCCCGGCTCCATGGCCAGCCGACGGCCGACCGGTGAACCACCTGACGGCCCGTGCGGGCCACCAAGCCCGCCTCCCATCGAGCCACCCATGCCACGGCCGACGGGGTGCGTCCCTTCCGCACCAATGACTGTGCCCCGCGGAATACTCGAGTTGGGTACACCAGGAGAAATCTGCCGACCGCCCATGATGCCGGTGTCTCGCGGGGGCAACCCCACAACCTTGCTGCCGCCAAGGCCGCTCGGCGGCCTCAGGCTCGGCAGAGGGCCACCACCCGGCACCTTCAGACCTGTGGTCGGCGGGAGCGTCAGAGGCGGGATAGGCCCGACGGAATTGCCGCCACCGGGACCGACGGGCCCGATAGTCGGCATACCCGTCGTCGGCGGCACGGCCTTGTCTGGCAGTGTCGCGACGTGGTTGAGGTCCACGTTCACATCACGATCCGGCAGGCCCGGCGTAGGTGCCGTCGTCGGAGGCAGGGCGCTGCCCAGCGAAGGCTGGTTACCCGAAGCCCCGCTGGCCTCGTTGGCGGGACCGCCCCCCGGAGTCGACGGCACGTACGAAGAGCCGCCACCAGGGCCCAGGCTTGCTCCTGAACCTCCTTCAGCGCGGGAGCGCTCGAGATCACCAGAGTATTCCGTCGGCGCGAATACCTTCGGTGGCGGCGGAAACGTAGGGATCTCCGCCTTGTTCATCTGCGTCGACGACGCCTCGTACGACTGCGCCAGCTTCGTCAGTTCCTGGATCGCCGCCTGGTGGTCGCTGCTCAGCTTCGAGTGGGCCGTCTGGCCCATCTTCTGGGCGTCCGGGTCGTTGTGGTACTTGTGGGCCGCCTCCAGGTTCGAGGCCGCCGTCGTGTCGTACTTCGGGGTGTTGGTCCTGACCTCAATCATGGTCTGGGCGGCCCGGGTCATCCACGTGCTGCCCGCGGCACTGTAATCGCCCAGCCGCAGCGTCGCGCTGCCTGCTTGGCTCACCCAGTCCTGGAAGTAATGGGCCGCCTCGCCCTCCCAGCCCTCGATCTTGTGCTTCTTGAGGCTGTCGCCGATCTCCTTGATCGCGATAGCCGCATCCGCCAGCTGGGTGGCCCGTGTCGTGACCGTCTCCGGGTCGATGGAAGCGATCATCGCGAGCAGCTGCTCGTGCGTGTAGCCCTCGAAGTTCGTCGCCATCAGATGGTGCCCTTCGACGTGCTCGGGGTCGGGGTCGAGGCATCCGGCTTGTGCTCCGCCGCTCCCTGGTGGGTCAGCGGGTCGCGGTCCGGGACGTAGTCCTTCTTCGACTGCCGGATGATGGTGCGCATGCGGGCCTGCGTTTCCTCGTCCACGCCCGCGTAGCCCTTGCCCGACGTCAGGATCGCGATGCCGAGCGCCTCGATCTGGCCGGCCAGGCCCTGGGAGAGCTTCTGCAGCTCCGAGTGGACCGTCGTGTACGCCTTGAACAGGTCGTCCGCCTCGGGGAAGCCCGTGCCGAGGGTGCCCGCCGGCAGGGTGCCGTGGGCGAGTTTCTTGTCGGCCGCCTCAGAGCCGTCGAGCTTCTTCAGGAGGTCGTCGACCAGCTTCTTGTAGCCGGTCATCGACTCGTACTCGACCTCGAGCGCCTTCGCCTGACGCATGACGGAGTCCGCCACGCTCGCGCCGACGTTCACCCCGAGCAGTCCCGAACCGTTGTCCACTGCCACGATGGCCTCCCCGAATCCCCGTATCCCCGCGTCACCGCGTCCCCGTTCGCACCCGCACGTTCCGAGTGCCGTCGGCCAGTCTATCGATCACCACCGACAGGCCCAAGCTCGGGTTGCACGTGCAATGCAGGTCACACGGTCACGAGTTGGGCGTCGCCACGGCCGCCGATGGCCGGATCGGGATCCTGTTCACCGGGCGTCCCGTAGCCGCGCGCACCGCCGAGGCGATCGCCGCCGGGGTGGTCACCACCGGTACCGCGCTCGCCGCCTTCGCGCCGAACGGCGCCACCACGTCCCGCTCCTCCACCAGCCGGACGATGCGCACCGCCGGGGCGTCGAGGGACGTCGGCAGGGCGTAGCCGGTCAGGTCGGGGTGGCGGACCAGGCCCGCGACCGAGCGGAGGTTCTCGGTGAGGGCCGCGCCCACGCCCTGGGTGACGCCCGCTTCGATACGGGCCTCCAGCTGGCGGGGGTTGAGCACGCGGCCCACGTCCTGGGCGACGGCCAGTTCCACGACCCGCACCGAGCCGAGCTCGATGTCGACGTCGACCACCGCGCGGATCGCGCAGAAGGCGAGGCCGACGAAGGCGTCGCCCTGGCCGTCCGCGTCCAGCGGCTCCGTCGGGTGCGGGCGGCACTGGGCCGTGGCCCAGAGCTCCTTGCCTTCTATGGCCTCGGCGACCGTCGTGGAGAAGGCGCCGTCGTACGACGTGATCCGGCCATCCGCGATCTGCAGCAGCTCGGTGGACATGCCGAGCTTGTGCGCCATCGGCTGGAGGAGCTGCGTACGGACCATCTTGGCCGCCCGCTCCACCGCGCCGCCGGAGACCCAGGTGTGGCGGCCGTGCGCCGACGGGCCCGCCGGCGGCTGGTCGGTGTCGACGGGGGCCGTCGCCACCTCGTCCACGCCGAGGACCTCCTGGACGATCTGACGCGCGAGGGTCGCGAAGCCCTGGCCGGTGTCGACGGCGGCGCAGATGACGGTGGCCGTGCCGCCGACCACCTTCACGGTGGCGGTCGAGACCTCGTCCGCGCCCTCCGCGCCGAGCATGTGGACCATGCCCAGGCCGTAGCCGACCCCGCGCCGCACCGCGCCGGGTTCGCCCGCGCCCTCGGGGCCGCCGGGCAGCAGCCACTCGTCCTCGGGGGTGTCCTTCGGGAGGGAGGGCAGCGGGTAGTCGCGGACCGCGCGCAGGAGTTCGGCGACCGGCGCCGGGCAGGTCACCGTCTGGCCGGTCGGGAGCAGGTCCCCCGTCGAGAGGACGTTGCGCATCCGCAGTTCCGCGCCGTCGATGCCGAGGGCGGCGGCGAGCTTGTCCATCTGGCCCTCGTACGCGGCGCAGACCTGCATCGCGCCCTCGCCGCGCACGTGCCCCGACGGCGGGTTGTTCGTGCGGACCGCCCAGCCCTCCACGAAGGCGTGCGGAACGATGTACGGGCCGCAGGCGAAGGCCACCGCCGCGGCGAGGGATTCCGAGGAGGAGTCGGCGTAGGCGCCCGCGTCCATCAGGATCTGCGCCTCGACCTTGACCAGCCGGCCCTCCGCGTCCGCGTGGTGGCGGTAGCGCAGCAGCGTCGGGTGACGGTGGGCGTGGCCGAGGAAGGACTCCTCGCGGGTGGCGGCCAGCTTCACGGGGCAGCCGGTGCGCAGCGCGAGCAGGCCGAGCGGGAGCTGGAAGGCGGGGTCCTCGCGGTCGGCGGTCGCGCCGGGGACGCCGGTGACGACCACCCGTACGCGGTCCGGGTCGAGCCCGAAGCAGGCGGCGGCGAGGTCGCGGTCGGTGTGCGGGTCGGTGGAGGCGGTGTAGATCTCCACGCCCCCGTCGGGCCGCGGCACGGCCAGCCCGGCCTCGGCGCCGATGGGAGCGGGGTCCTGGCGGCCGATCCGGTAGAGGCCCTCGACCACCACCTCCCCCGTCGCCTCGGGGTCGCCGTAGCGCAGCGGAATGTGCCGGACCAGGTTGCCGTCCGGGTGGAGCGGGGCGGCGCCGAAGGACTGTTCGGGGTCCGTGACGGCGTCCAGCAGCTCGTACTCGACCGCGATGGCGGCGGCCGCGAGGCGTGCCGTGTCGGGGTGGTCGGCTGCGACGGCGGCGATGGGCTCGCCGTGGTGGCGGACCACGTCGTGGGCGAAGACGGGCCGGTCGGCGATGCGACGGCCGTGCGTGGTGGCGCCGGGGACGTCGGTGTGGGTGATGACGGCGTGGACGCCGGGCATCTCGGCGGCGGCCGAGGTGTCGATGGAGAGGATGCGGGCGTGGGCGTGCGGGGACCGCAGGACGGCGGCCCACAGCAGGCCCTCGGCCCACAGGTCGGCGGCGTACGGGAAGGTGCCCTCGGTCTTGGCGCGGGCGTCCGCCGAGGGGACGGAGGCGCCGATTCCGCGCATGCCGGTCGGCGGCGTGGGCGATTCCCCGTCCGCCGCGGAGCCGACCGTGGTGACGGCCGTGGTCGCCGTGGCCGCGTCATGCCCGCTCACGCCATGCCTCCGTTGTGCTGGATCCCGTGGTTCCCCTGGCCGCCGGGGGTGTCGTGACCGCCGCTTGGGAGGCCGTGGCCGCCGAGGGTGTCGTGACCGCCTTGCAGGCCCTGACCGCCGAGGGTGTCGTGGATGCCCTGGAGGCCCTGACCGCCGAAGGAGTCGTGCCCACCGTCGTGGGGACCCTGCCCGCCGAACGTGTCGTGGCCGGCACCCTGGGGACCCTGCCCGCCGAACGCGTCGTGGCCGGCACCCTGGAGGCCCTGCCCGCCGAGGGTGCCGTGGCCACCCTGAAGACCCTGCCCGCCGAACATGTCGTGGCCGCCCTGAAGACCCTGGCCACCGAGGGTGCCGTGGCCGCCGCCCTGAAGACCCTGGCCACCGAGGGTGCCGTGGCCGCCGCCCTGGAGGCCCTGGCCGCCGAGGGGGCCCGGACCGCCGAAGGCGTCGTGACCGCCGTGCCCCCCGTGGACGCCGCCCTCGCCGGGCGGTGCCTGGTGCGGGATGCGCGCTTCGGTGGCGGCACCAGCGGCGCCAACGGCACCGACGGCGCCCGCCGCGTCACCCGCCGCCGTCGCGGCGGCGGTCGCCTCGCGCTCCGCGACGACCTCGCGGACCGCCTCGATCACGCCCTTGTAGCCGGAGCAGCGGCAGAGGTTGCCGCACAGCGCCTGCCGGGTCTCCAGGTCGCTGGGGGCGTGGTTGCCCTCCAGCAGGTCGTGGATGGTCATGGCCATGCCGGGCACGCAGAACCCGCACTGCACCCCGCCCGACCTGCACAACGCCTCTTGCACGTCCGACAGTTCCCCGTCGGTCGGAAGACCTTCCACGGTCCGGACCTCGCTGCCCGCCGCGGTCGCCGCCGGGACCAGGCAGGAGGCGACGAGCCGCCCGTCGACCTGCACCGCGCAGGCACCGCACTCGCCCTGCGAGCAGCCGTCCTTGGCGCCGGCCAGGCCGAGCCGCTCGCGCAGCACGTACAGCAGGGACTCGCCGATCCAGGCGCCGGTGACGGGCCGGTCGGCGCCGTTGACGCGCAGGACGTACGAAGCCGACGGGTGCTCGTGATGGGCGACGGCGGGGGCCGCTTCTTCCTCGTACGCCGCCTCCCGCACCGGGACACCTCCGGCGCCACCCTCGTCCGGGGGTGTCACGCCGCTGTCGGCGCCGTCCTCGTCCGGCGCAGGCCCGGCCCCCGCTTCGGCGACGGCTTCCGCCGGCCCGGCGCCAACGGCGGGTGCCGCCTCCACGAATCCGTGCCCGTGGCCGTGCCCCTGCTCGGGGGCGTGCCCGTCGGCCGGCGCCCCCGCGGCCTCGGCGTCCACCGGACGCGGCCGCTGCTCCTCCACCGGCGCCAGCGCCGGGCCGTGGGCGGCGTCGATGTCGGGGGCGGCGTGCGGCACGCCCTCCGGCTCCGGCCCGGGCTGCGGGAAGGTGTCCGGCAGCGGGGTCCCGACCCCCGGCCCGCCCAGCACCCTCGGCCCGCGCCCCAGGACACCGGCCCCGGTGCCCTCGCCCGGCAGCACGCCGGAACTCATCAGCACATCGGCCCCGGCCACCCCGGAGCCCCCGACGCCGGCCCCGTGCGTACCACCGGCACCGGCGGCGCCCAGCCCGTCCAGCGCCCCCGGCTGCGCCCACGGAGCCGCGGCCCCGCCCGGCAGCGGCGCCGGAGCCTGGCTCCAGTCGGCCGCGGCCGCGCCACCACCGACGCCGCCACCACCGACGCCACCCGGGAACTCACCCGTCCCCGGCAGCGGTTCGCCGCCGGTCGGCAGCGTCCACTGCCCGGTCGCCACCCGCTCATCGGCCCGGTGCTCCGACTCGGGCCGGTGCACGCCTTCGGACCGGTGCGCCGACTCGGTCAGGTGCACACCCTCGGCCAGGTACCCCGACTCCGGCCGGTGCACGCCTCCCGCCTGATGCGCCTCCGGCCAGTGCACGACCCCCGGCCGGTGCGCCTCCGCCCGGTGCGCCTCCGCCTGATGTCCCTCCGGCTGGTGCACCGCCTCCGGGAACTGCCACTCGGCCGTCGACCCGGAATCCGCGTCGCCCCCGGCCACGGCGGGCCCGCCCGGCTCCCCGAAGGACGCCGCCACCGACGGCGGCAGCGGGATGGAGGCCGGGATCGGTCCCCGCGCGGGCGCGGCGGCCGCCGGTGCGGCCTCCGCCTCGGGCCACTGCACCGGCATCGTCCAGGTGCCGGTGGCGGTGGGATCCGTACTGGCCGACCCCAGGGGCACGATCATCGGCGGCGGCACGTACCCGTGCCCGGGCGCCGCGAGGGGCTCCCCGTTGTCGAGCGCGTCCAGCATGTCCTGCGGCAGCTTCACGAAGGCCGTGGCCTCGGAGTCGTACTCGCCGCCGTGCGGCACCGGCTCCCAGCCCCAGCCGTTGCCCGCGCCGCCCGTACCGCCCGCGTTCCCGGTCGTTCCGCTCACGTTCTCGTTCTCACTCATGAGGTCAGCGCCCTTCCCAGGGCCCTGCGCGCCAGCACGGCCACCGTCCGCCGCAGATGCAGTACTCCGGAGGACACCGGTTCCCCCTGGTCGGGCACACAGGCGGCCGCGACGTACTCGCCGAAGGCCTCCAGCGCCTCGGGGGCCAGGCTGCGGTCCCCGTCCCAGTCGATCAGCGAGGCCACCCACTGCTCGGCCTCCAGCGGCCGCAGCGGCATCGGGGCCACCGCGCCGATCGCACACCGCACACCCCGGCGCGCGGGATCGAGTACGAGCCCCACGGACGCCACCGCGCGCCCCGGACCCGTACGTCCCGTGGCCTTCAGGAACACCTGCGGGGCGTGCAGCAGCGGCACCCGCACGAAGCCGATCAGCTCGCCGGGGCGGAGCATCTCGCGCCCGGCGAGCAGGTGGGAGACGGGGATCTCGCGCTGCGAGCCGCCGGGGCCGACGATGACCAGCACCGCCTCCAGCGCCGCGAGCACGGGCAGGGCGTCACCGGTCGGCGCGGCCGTCGCGATGTTCCCGCCGAGGGTGCCGGCGTTGCGGATCTGCGGCGGGCCCGCGGCCCGGGCGGCGGCGGCGAGCGCCGGGATGAGAGCGGCGAAATCCGGCCGTCCCATCCGGGCGTGCGTCAGTCCGGCGCCGAGCAGCGCGTGTCCGTCCTGGTACTGCCAGCCGCGGATCTCGTTGATGCGCCCGAGGCCGACCAGCGCGGCGGGGCGCAGCAGCCCGGCGTTGACGGCGGCCATGAGGTCGGTGCCGCCCGCGACGGGCACGGCCGCGGGCATGGCGGTGAGTGCCGCCACGGCCTCGTCGAGCGAGGCCGGCAGCGTCACGGACTGCGCCGCCCGGGCCGCGGGCGGCCCCTGAGTCGAATGCGATGCGTGCGGTGCGTGCGTGGTCAACCCAGCTGCCCCTTCCCGATGTCCCGGTCCCGGCGCTCACGCCTGTCCGCCGTACGGTACGTGCTCACCGCCGGGACGTGGCAACTCTGGCACATCTTCGGGACCACCCGGCGCGAGGGTCCGCCGGTCACCGCCGCCCGGTCCGCGCTCCGGCGCCGCCCGCACGCGAGGGGCCGGTGCCGGGCGGAGGGCCCCGGCGCTCCTCGCGCACTGCCCGCACACCCCCCGTACGCCACTCCCGCACCACTCACCCGCCCCTTCCGGCGCCCGCTCCGGAACGCCCGATTTCCCCCCTATCCACCTCATTCGGGGGAGAGTTCCAAAGGTTTCCGAAGAGTTCCGCTTCCGGCCAACCACGGCCGGGGCGGCGGTCCGCGCCCCGGGTCACACGATCGGGGGCGCGCCCTCGACCGGACGTCCCCGGACTCCCGGCCGGCGCTGCCACGGCAACGGTCCCGCCGGTGGCCGGTACTCGACCCCGAGGGCGTCGAGCCGTGCGTAGTGCGCGGTCATCCGCACCTCGAAGCCCGCGTGGTCCCGGGATTCCGGTTCGGGCAGCGCCGACCACACCGTCTCGGCGAAGGCGGCCAGTCGCGGGAACACCTGGTAGTCGACCCGGCTCTGGTTCTCCATCACCTCGGTCCACACGTTGGCCTGCGCGCCCAGCACGTGCGCGGCGGCCTCCGGCGACAGCTTCGGCGGCACGGGCTCGAAGCGGTAGACGTCCTCCAGGGAACGCACGTACCCGATGGGCATCGGCTCGTCCGGGCCCTCCGCCTGACGGTGGTCCAGGTACACCTGCTGCTCGGGACACATCACCACGTCGTGCCCGGCCTCGGCGGCGGCGATCCCGCCCGCGTAGCCGCGCCAGGAGGACACGGCGGCGCCCTCCGCCAGGCCCCCCTCCAGGATCTCGTCCCAGCCGATGAGCCGGCGTCCGCGCGCGGTGAGCCAGCGGTCGAAGTGCCGGATGAACCAGGCCTGGAGGCCGTCCTCCCCGTCGACGCCCAGCTCCCGGATCCGCTCCTGCGCCGCCGCCGACGCCCGCCACTGCGCCTTCGGGCACTCGTCGCCGCCGACGTGCACGAAGGGCGAGACCTCGGCCGGGAACAGGTCCAGCAGCTCCTCGAACACCTCCTCGTAGAAGCGCAGTACGCCCTCGGTGGGGGCCAGGACGTTCTCGCTGATCCCCCAGTCGTCCCACACCTCCAGCGCCGCGGTGTCCACGACGTCGCGGTTGCCCAGCCCGGGGTAGGCGGCGATGGCGGCCTGCGAGTGCCCGGGGATGTCGACCTCGGGAACGATCCGGACGTGCCGTTCGGCCGCGTACGCGACGATCTCGCGGATGTCGTCCTGGGTGTAGAAGCCGCCGTGCGGGGTCTCGTTCCACAGCGGCGAGGCCCGGTGCCCCCACCGGCTGCGCGCCCGCCACGCACCCACTTCCGTGAGCCTCGGGTGGCGCTTGATCTCGACGCGCCAGCCCTGGTCGTCCGTCAGGTGCAGGTGCAGCACGTTCAGCTTGTGCGCGGCGAGCAGGTCGATGTGGCGCAGCACCCCGTCCTTGGGCGTGAAGTGCCGGGCGACGTCGAGCATCATCCCGCGCCACGCGAAGCGGGGGCCGTCCTCGACGGTGGCGTACGGGAGGTCCCAGGCGGGCCGTCCGGGCAGCGGCGCCTTGCGGTACGCGTCGGGGCCGAGCAGCTGACGCAGGGTCTGCGCGCCCCGGAACAGCCCGGCGGCGGAGGCGCCGGTCAGCTCCACGCCGTCGGGGCCGACCTCCAGCCGGTAGGACTCCGGCCCGTACCCGCCGGCCCGCTGCGGATCGACCGCCAGCCGTACGTCGCCCCGCGCGGCCGGGGCCGCCGGCGGCAGCAGCCCCCAGCCGGTGGCGCCCCCGAGCTCCCGGCGCACCCACCGCGCGACCCCCTCGGCCCCGGGCCCGGCGGCGAGCACCGGATCGGGGCCGAACCGGTAGCGGCGGCCCCCCTCGTCCACGACCGCGACCCGGGGTACGGGGATCAGGTCCATGCGTCAGCCCTTCGCCACAACAAGCCTGTTGCACCCTGCGCAACGCCCGTTCCACAGAGCACTCGTCGCGCCGACCCTAACCCGCCCCCGGGGCACGCAAAAGGCCCCCGGGCGCGGATCCGCGCACCGAGGGCCTTCGCCTTCGAAAGCCGGGACTTCCTGCCGTACGTCCCGCCGGACTCCCGGCGGGACGTCCCGCGACGTCCCGGGACTTCCTACTTGTCCTTACCGCCCTTGTCCTTGTCGCCGCCGGCGCCCATGGACTCGTAGATCTCCTTGCACATCGGGCAAACCGGGTACTTCTTCGGGTCGCGGCCCGGTACCCAGACCTTGCCGCAGAGCGCGACGACGGGGGTGCCCCCGAGCGCGCTCTCCATGATCTTGTCCTTCTGGACGTAGTGGGCGAAGCGCTCGTGGTCGCCGTCGCCGTGGGACACCTGTGGCGTCGGCTCTACGAGGGTCCCCGTACCAGTCCCGCGCTCGGGCTCAAGAGTGCTCATAAAGCCAGGGTACTGAACCCGGCGCGGGTCAGTTCAGCGACGGGTCGTCCAGATAGGTGGCGACCATCGCGAGCTCGCTGCGCTGGCGCCGCAGCACCGCCCGCCACAGCCGTTCGGGGTCCGGGAAGGAGACGTCGCCGGGTTCGGAGTCCACGACGTACCAGGCGCCGTCGCCCAGCTCGGTCTCCAGCTGGCCGGGGCCCCATCCGGAGTAGCCGGCGAAGATGCGCAGGCCGCCGAGGGCGGCGGCCAGCAGTTCGGGCGGGGTCTCCAGGTCCACGAGGCCGATCGCGCCGTGCACCCGGCGCCAGCCCAGGGGCCCTTCCTCGCCCGGGATCACGGCGACCCCCAGGGCCGAGTCCAGCCCGACCGGGCCGCCTTGGAAGACCACTCCGGGGTCGCCGGCCAGCGCCGCCCACGGGAGCAGGATGTCGCGGACGTCCACCGGGGTGGGCCGGTTGAGGACAACGCCGAGGGAGCCCTGCTCGTCGTGGTCGAGCAGCAGCACCACCGCGCGGTCGAAATTCGGGTCCGCGAGGGCGGGGGTGGCCACGAGCAGCCGCCCTGTGAGGGAGGACACCTCGGTCATGCGGACATGATCTCGCACAATCGTCCTTCAGGGGGAGCGGGCGGCCCCATCGGATCACGCGCAGCTCAGGGCGCACTGCGGCAGGGAGGAGCGCGCGCCGTCGCGACCGCCGGAACACGACACTCCGCTACCTGCCGCGCACTGAGGGTGCTGTACCGAATTCAATACAGTCCTACGGCCACGTCAGCCATACAAACAAGGGGGTAGTGACCCTTACCCTTTTCACTGATCCCCTGCCCATCCTCTCCGGAACGCGAGATCCATGACCGGCAACGATGTCCTGCTTGTCCACGGCGGAACCCCGCTCGAGGGCGAGATCCGTGTCCGCGGCGCGAAGAACCTCGTGCCGAAGGCCATGGTCGCCGCCCTGCTCGGCAGCGAGCCGAGCCGGCTGCGCAATGTTCCCGACATCCGTGACGTG
This sequence comes from Streptomyces sp. NPDC059564, assembly GCF_042735575.1. Classification (NCBI taxonomy): domain Bacteria; kingdom Bacillati; phylum Actinomycetota; class Actinomycetes; order Kitasatosporales; family Streptomycetaceae; genus Streptomyces; species Streptomyces sp. NPDC059564. Next base: position 27,502 of record NZ_JBHWBP010000077.1, read on the forward strand.
CGGGTCGTGCGCGGGCTGCTCCAGCTGCACGGCGTGACCGTGCGGCCCGGCGAGGAGCCGGGCGAGCTGATCCTCGACCCGACCTACGTCGAGAGCGCCAACGTCGCCGACATCGACGCGCACGCGGGATCCTCCCGGATCCCGATCCTCTTCTGCGGCCCGCTGCTGCACCGCCTCGGCCACGCCTTCATCCCCGGCCTGGGCGGCTGCGACATCGGCGGCCGTCCGATCGACTTCCACTTCGACGTGCTCCGCCAGTTCGGCGCGACCATCGAGAAGCGCGAGGGCGGCCAGTACCTGGAGGCCCCGCAGCGCCTCCGCGGCTGCAAGATCCGCCTCCCCTACCCCTCGGTCGGCTCGACCGAGCAGGTCCTCCTGACGGCCGTACTGGCCGAGGGCGTGACCGAGCTCAGCAACGCCGCCGTCGAGCCGGAGATCGAAGACCTCATCTGCGTCCTGCAGAAGATGGGCGCGATCATCTCCGTCGACACCGACCGCACCATCCGCATCACCGGTGTGGACCGTCTGAGCGGTTACAACCACAAGGCGCTCCCGGACCGCCTGGAGGCCGCCTCGTGGGCCTCCGCGGCCCTGGCGACCGGCGGCAACATCTACGTCCGCGGCGCGCAGCAGCGCTCGATGATGACGTTCCTCAACACGTTCCGCCGGGTGGGCGGCGCGTTCGAGATCGACGACGAGGGCATCCGCTTCTGGCACCCGGGCGGCCCGCTGAAGGCCATCGCGCTGGAGACGGACGTGCACCCCGGCTTCCAGACCGACTGGCAGCAGCCGCTGGTCGTCGCCCTGACGCAGGCCACGGGCCTGTCGATCGTCCACGAGACGGTCTACGAGTCGCGGCTCGGCTTCACCTCGGCGCTCAACCAGATGGGTGCTCACATCCAGCTGTACCGCGAGTGCCTGGGCGGCAGCGCCTGCCGCTTCGGCCAGCGCAACTTCCTGCACTCGGCGGTCGTCTCCGGCCCGACCAAGCTCCAGGGCGCCGACCTGGTCATCCCCGACCTGCGCGGCGGGTTCTCGTACCTCATCGCGGCGCTGGCCGCCGAGGGCACCTCGCGCGTGCACGGCATCGACCTCATCAACCGCGGCTACGAGAACTTCATGGAGAAGCTCGTCGAGCTGGGCGCCAAGGTCGAGCTGCCGAACGGCGACCTCGTCTGAGTCCCATTCAGCCCGATCACCTTCCCGGGGCCCCACAAGGCCCCGGGAAGGGCCTGTGGGGGCCCGTCAGGGCCCGTTACGGGCCCGGGCAGACCGAAGGGGGGGCCCCCCCCCCGGGGGGGGGCGCCGCGCGGGGGGGGGGGGGCTGTGCTAACCGGCGCGCGCGGCTGGGGTGGGGGGGGGGCCGCGGGCTGGGGGGGGCGGGGGGCCGCGCGGGGGGCCGCGCTGAGCGGACCCGCCGCCGCCCTGGG
>NZ_JBHWBP010000078.1:0-28794 GCF_042735575.1 Streptomyces sp. NPDC059564
GTGCAAGGAAGCCCGACTCCCGGAGGCCCGATGCGCACCCCCCTCTGGCCGGCCGCAGCCGCGGTCGCCGGTCTCATCGCCACCCTCGTCGTGTCCGGTCCGGTGTCCGCGGCCCCGGCCGCCGCCGCCGTGACGATCACCTCGCCCGAGCTGTCCGTCAGCGTCGACGGCTCCTTCCCCCGCGTGATCTCCTACACCCGGCGCGCCACCGGCGACGTCCTGGGCGGCAACGAGGACCCGCTGAGCACGGTCCTGGTGAACGGCACCTCCTACACCCCGGCCGTGACCTCCACGCCCTCGGCCTCGGGCGTGGACTACGTGCTGGCCTTCGGCGGAGTGAGCGTCAGATCCCGTATCTCGGTGGCCGGTTCGGTGGTCGAGTTCAAGGTCACCGCCATCGAGGACACCCCCGCCCTGCGCGTACGCAGCTTCGCGATCCCGGACCACACCCTCGTCAGCGTCCGCAGCGACCAGCCCGGCGCCGCGCTGTCCACGGCCGCCATGCACACCGCCACGACCGGCACCGGGGACACCTTCACCCCGGTCACCGCCTCCACCCCCGTGGACCCGGCCGCCACCACCGTCATGTACGGGCTCGTCAACACGGGCCGGCTGGCGGCCGCCATCGACTCGAACTCCCTCTACGACGCCCCCTCCGGCGGCACCGCCCGCGAGAACGGCCGGATCAGCAAGCGCGTCACCGACAAGGGCGCCTACCGCCGCGCCGGACTGTGGAGCGGGGCCTGGCTCCACCGGGCCCAGGGCGCCGCCGACGGCGACACCGAGCCCCTGCCGTACGCCCGCGTCGCGATCACCGCCGACCGCAACGCGGACTCCGTCGTCGACTGGCAGGACGCCGCCGTCGCCTACCGGGACATCTGGACCCCGCCCACCGGCTGGCAGGACACCGCGAACCGGGTCGTCCAGCGGATCCCCTTCAACTTCGCCTCCCAGGCCACCCACCCCTTCGCCCAGACCCTCGACGAGACCAAGCGGGTCAGCCTGGCCACCGACGGCCTGGGCCAGTTCGTCCTGCTGAAGGGCTACGCCTCCGAGGGCCACGACAGCGCCCACATGGACTACAAGAACATCGGCACCAAGCTGGGCGGCGCCGCGGACCTGAACACCCTCACCACCGCCGGCCACGCCTACAACGCCGACTTCGGCGTGCACATCAACGCCACCGAGGAGTACCCCGTCTCCGCCACCTTCGACCCCGCCCACCAGAGCGGCGGCCTCGGCTGGGACTGGCTCGACCAGTCGTACTACGTGGACACGCGGAAGGACGGCCAGACCGGCGAGCGCCTGGGGCGGCTCCAGGACCTCAAGGCGGCCGCCCCCGGGCTGGACTTCCTCTACGTCGACGTCTGGTACGGCGACGGCTACGTCTCGCGCAAGCTCCAGCGCGAGATCTCCGGACTCGGCTTCCAGCTCGCCACGGAATTCCCCAACACCCTCACCGAACAGTCCCTCTGGCACCACTGGGCCGCAGACGTCGACTACGGCGGCAGCGACCTCAAGGGCATCAACTCCACCATCGTCCGCTTCATCGCCAACCACACCAAGGACGACTGGATCGCCCGCAACCCGCTCCTGGGCGGCGCCGAACTCACCGCCTACGAGGGCTGGCAGGGGAAGAAGGACTACCCCGCCTTCCTGAACACCACCTTCGGCGTCGACCTGCCGACCAAGTACCTCCAGGAATCCCCGATCGTGAAGTGGACCGCCGACACGGTCACCCTCGCCAACGGCACCACCGTCACCACCGCGGGCGGTACCCGCAGGATCACCACCGGCGGCCGCACCGTCCTCGACGGCTCCGCCTACCTCCTGCCGCGCGACGGCAAGCTCTACCACTGGAACGACGCGGGCGGATCCACCACCTGGACCCTCCCGGCCGGCTGGACCGCGCCCAAGCTGTACCGGCTCACCGACACCGGCCGCGTCCTCGTCGGCGACCTGCCCGTCGCCCCCGGCGGCACGGTCACCCTCAACGCCACCGCCCGCACCGCCTACGTGGTCACCGACGGCGCCGCGCCCGCGCAGCCCGCCCCGCACTGGGGCGAGGGCACCCCCGTCAAGGACCCCTCCTTCACCGCGGGCGACCTCGCCGCCTGGACCGTCACCGGGACCGGCGCGGCCGTCACCCGCAACGCCGCCGGTCAGAACGAGCTGACCTTCGCCCCCTCCACCACCCCCGCCGTCTCCCAGCAGCTGACCGGCCTCGCCCCCGGCACGTACTCCGCCTCCGTCTGGGTCTCCACCCCCGCCGGACGCGCCACCACCCTCACCGTCACCCCGGCGGGCGGCTCCGCCGCCTCCGTGTACGCCGACTCGTCGCCGCTGACGAACAACCTCGGCGGCAGCGAGAAGAACGGCACGAAGATGCAGCGGATGAAGGTGCTCTTCGACGTGCCCGCCGGCCAGTCCGCCGCCACCCTCAGGCTGTCGGCCGCCGCCGGACCCGCCGCCGCCTACCTGGACGACGTCCGCGTGGTCCGCTCCGCCCGCACCCCGCTCGCCGGCCACACCTACGCCGAGGACTTCGAGAACGCCGACGCCGGCTGGGGTCCCTTCGTCTTCGGTGGCGCCGGCGGCTCGGCCACGGACCCCCGTACGCACGTCGCGCAGCGCAACGCGCCCTACACGCAGGCCGGATGGAACGGGAAGCTCGTCGACGACGTGATCGGCGGGCGGAACTCCCTCAAGTCCCACGAGGAACGCACCGGCCTGGTCTACCGCACCCTGCCGCAGACCCTGAGGCTGACCCAGGGGCACGCGTACACGGTGGGATTCCGGTACGAGAACGGCTTCGCCGGGGACTACCGGTTCATCACCGGCTCCGGCACCACCGAGAGCGCCACCGCCCTCGGCCAGGCCCGCACGGCCACCGCCTTCACCACGACCTTCACCGCCGGGGCCGACGCCTGGATCGGCGTACGGAAGACCACCGCGGAGGACTCCCACAACGAGGCCGACCTGATCCTCGACGACCTCACCGTCGACGACCTCGGACCGGCGGGAGGCGGTGAACTCATCGTCCCGCAGGGCCGGATGAAGGTCACCGCCGTCGACAGCCAGGAGACGGCCGGGGAGAACGGCAGCGCCGCGAACGTCCTCGACGGCAACGCCTCCACCCTCTGGCACACCCAGTGGTACGCGGCCACCGCCCCGATGCCCCACGAGATCACCGTCGACCTGGGCGCCACCTACGACGTCTCCGCCCTGCACTGCCTGCCCCGCCAGACGCAGAGCAACGGACGCATCGCCGACTACCAGGTGTTCACCTCGACCGACGGCGCCACCTGGGGCTCCCCGGCCGCCTCCGGCACCTTCGCCGACACCACGGCTCAGCAGGACGCGGCCCTCACCCCCCGGGCCGCCCGCTACGTGAAGCTCAGGGTCACCCGGGAGGTGAACGGCAACCCCTGGACCTCGCTCGCCGAACTCACCGTCGGCTACCGGGCTCCCTAGGTACGGTGGCGTTCCGGGACGAGGAGGGCGAGGGTCATGGACCGACGCGAGTCAGCGGCAGAGGTGTTCGACGCGCTGGGGGAGCGCTACGAGGAACTGTTCGGAGAGGTACCCGGACAGATCGAGGCCGTCGACTGGCTCGCGGAACGGCTCCCGCGCGGGGCCCGCGTGCTCGACGTCGGCAGCGGCACCGGCCGCCCCACCGCCGACCGGCTCGTACGGGCCGGCTGCGAGGTGACCGGCATCGACGTCTCGGCGGCCATGGTCGAGGCCGCCCGCAGCCGGGTCCCGGGCGCCCGCTTCGAACAGGCCGACGTGCGCACGTACACGCCGCCCGGCCCGGGCGGGTACGACGCCGTGTGCTCCTTCTTCCCGCTGCTGGTCATGGACCAGCCGGAGGTCGCGGCGGCCCTGGAGCGGATGGCCTCCTGGGTCGCCCCGGGCGGCTACTTCGTGCTGGCCACGGTGCCCGGGGACATCCGGGGCCTCGACATCGAGTGGATGGGCCACCCGGTCACCGTCAGCAGCCTCTCCACGGAGGAACACCTGCGCCGGCTCGCCGCCCACGGCCTGGAGGTCCTCCACCACCACACCGCGTCCTTCCGGCCCGCCGACCCCCTCGCCGGCCCCGAGGAACACCTCTTCTGCTACGCCCGGCGGCCCGCCCGGGCGGTCACCGCACCGGACCCCGCACCGACTGCTGGGCCCGGAAACGGACCGGGGGCATCCCGACCCGGCGGCTGAACAGCCGGCTGAAGTACGCCGGATCCTCGTAACCGACCCGCCGGGCGACCCCGGCGACCGGCAGGTCGGTCCGGGCCAGCAGCTCCTTCGCCCGGCTCAGCCTGATCCCGAGGAGGTACTCCTTGACCCCCTCACCGGTGCTGCGCCGCACCGCCCCGCGCAGCTCCGGCAGTCCCATCCCCAGCCGGGCGGCGTGCTCGGCGACCGGGATCGGCAGCAGCGCGTCCCGGGTCAGGGCGTCCATCACGGCGTCCCCGTGCGGGGACACCCCGGCGCGGGCGTAGCGCAGGGCCACCAGCAGGGCGTGCACGGCCGCGGCCGCCTCCACCTCCAGCAGCGGGCCGCCGCGCCGGGCGGAGCGGACGATCCCGTCGACCACGTGCTGCACCCCCGCCGTCCCGCTCAGCGGTACCAGCGGCCGGTCGGGGGTCACGTAGCCGAGGTCGGTGTACGCCTCCACGGCGGGCCCCGCGAAGTCCACGAAGCACTCGTCCCAGCCGCCGCCCGCCGGATCGGGGCCGTAGTGGTGTTCCACCCCGGGCACCAGCCACAGCAGCGCGGGCGCCGTCACCGGCTGCGGCGGCCGCCCGCCGTGGCCGAACCAGCCCCGGCCCCGGGTCACGACGACCGCCACGTGGTGGTCCAGCACCCGCGGCCCGACCACCGGCAGCGGCCCCTGCTGCACGCCCACGCCGAGACAGACCAGGCCGAGGCGGCGGTGATGGGCGGTGGGGGAGAAGTACCGCATCCAACTGCTGTACGGGGGCGTCGGCATCTGCGGATTGTGATCCACGGCGCGGGACCCCCTCAAGGGGCGGGGATCACCCAACGGGCCGCTCAGGCCCCGGGGGTCCCGCCGCCGCGCAGGCCGAGGGCCAGGCCGGCCAGCACCACCGCCAGGCCCAGCCACACCGCCGGGCCGGGCGCGCCCCCGCCGGTGACGATCCCGCCGCCCGCCGCCGCGAGCGGCGCCACCCCCGTCAGCAGCCCCGCCCGGCCGGAGCCCACGGCGGCCACCGTGCGGTACCAGAGCAGGAAGGCCACCGCCGTCACCAGCACCGCCAGGTACCCGACGGCCCCCCACTGTCTCGCGGTCATGGCCGCCAGCCCGGCCGAGGGCCGTCCCGTGACCACCGCGAGCCCGGCCAGCATCACCGCCCCCAGCCACACCGCGTGCACGGACACCCCCCACGCGCCGTGCCGCCCCAGCACCGGCACCGCGAGCAGTGTGAACCCCGCCTCGCAGGCCAGGGCCAGCGCCGCCCACCCCACTCCGGCGGCGTCGGTGCGCCCGGTCCCCTCGACCAGCACCGCGCCCGCCACCACCACCGGCGCCGCCAGCAGCACCCGGCGGCTGGGCCGGCGCCCCTCCAGCAGCGGCCCGACCACCCCCAGCAGGACCGGTACGGAGGCCACCGCGACGGCGATCACGGCCGGCTCGGCATGCGCGACGCCCCGTACGACGGCCACGTTGAACAGCACCAGCCCGGTGGCCGCGATCCCGGCCAGCCACAGCCACTCCCGGCCCCGCGGCCGCACCAGCGGCACCCGGGCGGCCCGGGCCAGCAGGACCAGGATCAGGGCGGCGGCCGCGTACCGGACCGCCTGCGAGGCGAACAGCGGGGCGTCGACCAGCGACCGCGACACGGTCACGCTGCTGCCGACCAGCGCCATCCCGATGACACCGGGGGCCAGGTCCCGCAGGGCGGTGGACTCCTTCGCGGAGCGTGCGGTGGGGGAGGAGGTGCTCGTGGAGGTGCTCATGCGGTCCAGCCTGGGGCCACAATGGTCCGGTGAGCAGGTCCAAAGATGACACCGGCCAGGGGTCCAAAAGCGGCTCCGACTTCCTCCAGCTCGACATCGGCCAGGCCCCGCCCGGCGGCCGCACCGAGTGGCTCGCCGACCGGCTGCGCGCCGCCATCGCCGACGGCACCCTGCCCGTCGGCAGCCGCCTGCCCGCCGGCCGGGTCCTCGCCGCCGAACTCCGCGTCTCCCGCGGCCTGGTTACCGAGGCCTACCAGCGCCTCGCCGAGACCGGCCAGGTGGCGGGCCGCGGCCGGGCCGGGACTGTGGTCGTCGCCGCCCCGCGGCGGGCTCCCGCGGCCCCGGCAGCCTTCCCCCGGGGCGGGCTCGTGGACGCGCTCCGGGCCGTCCCGTGCCGCATCGACCTCTCGCCCGGAGTCCCGGACCTCACCGCCTTCCCGCGCACCGCCTGGCTCCAGGCCGAGCGCCGGGTCCTGGCCTCCCTCACCCCCGCCGACTTCGGCTACGGAGACCCCCAGGGCGCCCCCGCCCTGCGCGGGGCCGTCGCCGGATGGCTGGCCCGCAACCGGGGGATCCGCGCCGATCCGGCCGAGGTGATCGTGGTCGCCGGGGTCGCGCAGGCCCTCTGGCTGCTCGCGGGGGTGCTGCCCGGGCAGGGTGTGCGCCGGGTGGCGGTGGAGGACCCCGGCTCGCTCGGAGCGCGTCGGCAGCTGGAGTTCGCCGGGCTGGACACCGTAGGGGTACCCGTGGACGAAGCCGGGATGGACGTGACCGCGCTGCGGGCCAGCGGGGCGCGGGCCGCGCTGCTGACCCCGGCGCACCAGTTCCCGGCCGGGGTCGTCCTCGACGGCGAACGCCGCCGCGACCTGCTGGACTGGGCCGCCGCCGGAGGACTGGTCATTGAGGACGACTACGACGCCGAACACCGCTACGACCGCGCCCCCGTCCCCGCCCTGCGGGCGCTGTTCCCCGACGGGGTCTGCTACGCCGGGAGCGTGTCCAAGCTGCTCGCGCCCGCCCTGAGGCTGGGCTGGCTGCTGGTCCCGCGGCGCCTGCGCGAGCCGGTGACCGCCGCCAAACGCCACGCCGACCTCGGCAACCCGGTCCTCGCCCAGCTCGTCCTCGCCCGGCTGATGGAATCGGGCGAACTCGAACGCCACCTGCGGTTCGTGCGCCGCCGTCACCGCCGCCGCCGGGACGCGATGCTGCGCGCCATCGCCGACGCACTGCCCGGAGCCCGCGTCCACGGCGCGGCGGCCGGCCTGCACCTGATGGTCACCTTCGACGGAGCCTCCTTCGAGGACACGGCCCTGGCCTCGGCCGCCCTCGGCCTCGGCGTGAAGGCCCACCCGCTGTCCTGGCACCGGGTCCGCCCCGGCCCGCCCGGCCTGGTCCTGGGCTACGCGGCGGGCCCGGTGAGCGAGGTCGAGGAGGGCGTGGCCCTGCTGGGGCGGGCCCTGCGGGAGCTGGCCTGACGGCGAAGCGGACGCAAGATCACGGGCGTTGACATCGCGGCCCCGACTGCGTGTAATGGGTCGCGGTGTCGCGTGACGCCGGCCAAAGAGCAGTGGGCCGGCCGGCAGTCGGGCGGATCACCCTTCACCCATGGGGACCGCCATGAGTTCGCACTCCGCGCCCCGCAGTTGACGTAGAGCGGCAGCCGCGCACCACCGGCTCGCCCCCCGTCGGCTCCGCCGCACCCCCACCGCGTACGGACGTCCGTACGTCTTCCTCCGCACACCCCCGAACCGGCAACTCCCGCGCCCGCGCGGCCCGTCGGACGCCGGGCGGCGGTGTGCCGCCTCATGCTCCGGAGAAGAAACCGTGCCCACTTCCTTCAACCAGTCCGTCATCGACGAGTTCCGCGCCAACGCGGGCCGCGTCGGCGGCCCCTTCGAGGGCTCCGACCTGCTCCTGCTGACCACCACCGGCGCCCGATCGGGCGCCCGGCGCACGACGCCGCTGGGCTACGTCCGCCACCGCGGGGCGCTGCTGATCGTCGCCTCCCACCTCGGCTCGCCCCACCACCCGGACTGGTACCACAACCTGCTCGCCCACCCCCAGGTGGACGTGGAGCTCGGCGCCGACACCTTCGCGGCGCTCGCCGTACCGGCCGAGGGGGCCCGGCGCGAGGAACTCCTCGCGCGGATCCTGGACGCCGCACCCGGCTACGGGGACTACCAGGCCCGCACCTCGCGGCTCCTGCCCGTCGTCGTCCTCGAACCGGCCGAACCCGACGGGTGGCAGGGCCCCGGCGAGGTGCGCACCCTCGCGGGGAAGCTCCTGGAGGTCCACACCTGGCTGCGGGCCCAGCTCCGCCACGTCAGCGCCGAGACCGAGGCCCACTTCGCGGCCCGGGCCGCGCACAGCGGGCCGGGCGAGCCGCCCGCGCCCGGGCTCGGACCGCAGATCCGCCAGCGCTGCCTGGCCTTCTGCCGGACGCTGGAGTTCCACCACACCAGCGAGGACGCGCACCTCTTCCCCGGGATCGCCGCCCACCACCCGCACCTGGCGGGCACGTTCGAGCGGCTGCGGGAGGAACACCGCACGGTCGCGCGGATCCAGGACGAGCTGGTGGCCCTGCTGGGCGGCCTGGCCATCGCCGAACCCGAGCGTTTCCGCACCGAGCTGGGGCGGATGAGCACGGAGCTCACGGCCCACCTCGACCACGAGGAGGAGACGCTGCTGCCGCTGCTGGAAGAGGTCCCGTGGCCGCCGGCCGGGCCGCCGCGACAGCGGTGAGCGGGGGCCGGCGGGCCCGGCGAAAAGTTTTTCGGAAACGGCGGCAACCGATCGGGGACTCGCACGTCGTGGAGGGGTGAAGGGCGAAGATCCGCGCCCTCGACCCGACCGTGGAGAACCACCGTGAAGAACCTGAAGCGCGTTCCCCTGTCCGCCCGCCGCGTCGCCGTCGTCGCGGCCGCCGGGGCGGTCGTCGCCCTCGGCGGCCCGGCGTTCGCCGCGCAGGGGGCTTCCGGCGTGTCGGCGCCCGCCGCCAGTGCGACGCCGTCCGCCGCCCCGACCGCCGTGCCCTCCGCCGCGCCCTCCGCATCCCCCAGCACCGCGCCCGCCACCGGGAAGCCGAGCCCGTCCGTCTCCGCGGCGCCGACCGCGGTCCCGTCCGGCGCCCCGTCCGTCGTGCCGACCGGTCCGGGCGGCGGCAGCGCTTCCCCGTCGGCGGCCCCCGGCACGGGCGAGCCCTCCGCCGCACCCGGCGGGAACGAGCTCGCGCATACTGGCTCTTCCGCGACCACCGTCGCACTCGGCGGCGGGGCCGCCGGGCTCGTCGCCGTCGGGGCCGGAGCCCTGTACACCGTGCGGCGGCGCACCAGCAGCTGAGGACACCCGTGCTCGACCTCGCACCGACCATCAGCCCCCTCACGCCCGGGTTCACCCGGGCGTGGCGGGGCTTGTGGCGGTGGTTCGCGCGCCGTGAGCGGTCCGCGCCCCCCGCCGCCGGGCCCGGCGGCGGCCCGTACGCGCCCCGGTACGCGTACACCTACGGCCACGCCCACCCCGCCGGCGCGGACGGCGCCCCGTACGCGCCCCCGCGCCCGCCCACCGTCAGCGAGCTGTACCACGCGCACCGCCTCGGCATGGTCCGGCTGGCGGTGCTCCTCGTCGACGACCCGGCCACCGCCGAGGACGTCGTACAGGACGCCTTCACCGCCCTGTACCGGCGCTACGGAGAGGAGATCACGGAGGTGGACAACGCCCTGGGCTACCTGCGCACGGCCGTCGTGAACACCTCGCGCTCCGTCCTGCGCCGCAGGCGCACCGCCCGGGCCTGGATCCCGCCGGTGACGGCCGACATCCCCTCCGCCGAGGCCTCCGTCGTGCTGGACGAGGCGCACCGCGAGGTGCTGGCCGCGCTCCGCGGGCTGACCCCGCGCCGCCGCCAGGTGCTGGTGCTGCGCTACTGGGCCGACCTCAGCGAGGCGGAGATCGCCGACACGCTCGGCATCAGCCGGGGTGCGGTGAAATCGAACGCGAGCCGCGCCCTGGACGCGCTCGAACGGATTCTGGAGGGACGGGTATGACCGGTTCCACGGGTACCACGCCCGACGGAGAACGCCCCGTGGAGCGGCTGCTCCGGCAGGCCCTGAAGGCCCGGGCGGAGGAGGTCACCGTGGTGACGCTGCGGCCCGCCGACCCGCCGGGCCCGCACCTGCGGCGGCTGTCCCTGCGCACGCCCTGGGTGCGGCGCTCGACGTGGACCCTCGCGGGGCTGTCCGGCCTGGCGGCGGCCGCCCTCGCCGGATACCTCGTACTCGGCGGCCCGGACCCGGTGCGGCCGCGGCCGGTGCCGCCCGCCGCGCCCCCCGAGTTCCCCTCGCCCGCGCCGTCGGGTTCCGCGCAGCCGGGCCCGCGGCCCTCGGCCTCCGTGTCGCCGCCGCCCGCGCCGTCGGTCACGCCGTCCCGGGCGGGGTCCGCGGACCCGACGTCCGGCGCTTCGCTCGCGCCCTCGCGCCCGCCCCGTACGGCCCCGCCGACGGCGGTCCCCGGCGGCCCGGTCACGGGCTCGGCCACCCCGTCCCAGGCGCCGCCCACCGGCGGCCCGTCGGCCTCGCCGATCCCGCACACTCCTTAGCGGGTGTTCTCCACCGCCGCCACCAGGGGGGCGAGTTCCGGCCTGCGGGCGGCCTCGTCGAGGGCCTCGCGCAGGGCCGTGTCGTTCGTGGGGCGGGCCTCGGCCAGCAGGGCCAGGCCCGCCTCGCTCACGTCGGTGTAGATGCCCCGGCGGTCGGTGTCGCAGATGTAGCGGTTCAGCAGCCCGCGGTCCTCCAGCCTGCTGACCAGCCGGGTCGTCGCGCTCTGGCTGAGCACCACCGACTCCGCGACCTGGTTCATCCGCAGGTGCCCGCCCGGCCCGCCGTGCTGGCGGCTGAGCACGTCCAGCAGCGAGTACTCGCGCACGCTCAGCCCGTGTCCCGCCTGGAGGGCGCGCTCGATGTGCGCCTCGATCCGGCCGTGCAGGAGGGAGAGGGCGCACCAGCCCTGGGCCAGGCCCGTCAGTGCGCTGTCGGTGGCCGTCATGGGCTCCTCCGTCGTTTCCGTGCCGGTCCTTCGATCCGGTCCCACTGTGCGTACCGCCAGGATAGGCCACTCGTGCAATAGCCCGCGCTTGCATATATCCCGCGTCTGCAATTAATGTGGACGAAGGCAAACGGCGATCGCAAGATCCTGCGGCCCACTGCCTCCCCCACCCCCCTCGCACCCCTGAAGGGCACCTCCCTCATGCCTCTCGCGCTCCTCGCCCTCGCCATCGGGGCCTTCGGGATCGGCACCACCGAGTTCGTGATCATGGGCCTGCTCCCCGAGGTCGCCGCCGGATACGGCGTCTCCATCCCGACCGCCGGCTTCCTCGTCACCGGCTACGCCCTCGGCGTCGTCCTCGGCGCCCCGCTGATGACCGTCCTCGGCACCCGCGTCCCCCGCAAGCGGATGCTGATGCTGCTCATGGGCCTCTTCATCGTCGGCAACGTGCTCTCCGCGCTCGCCCCCGCCTTCGGCGTGATGCTCGCGGGCCGCGTGGTCGCCTCCCTGGCCCACGGCGCCTTCTTCGGCATCGGCGCGGTCGTCGCCGCCGAACTCGTCGCCCCGGACAAGAAGGCGGGCGCGATCGCCATGATGTTCACCGGCCTGACCGTGGCCAACGTCGTCGGCGTCCCGCTCGGCACCCTCGTCGGACAGACCCTCGGCTGGCGCGTCACCTTCCTGATCGTCGCCGCGCTCGGCGTCCTCGGCCTGCTCGGCATCGCCCGGCTGGTCCCCGACCTCCCGCGCCCCGAAGGAGTCCGGATCCGGCACGAGGTCGCGGCGTTCCGCAACGTCCAGGTGCTGCTCGCGATGGGGATGACCGTCCTCGGCTTCGGCGGGGTCTTCGCCGCCATCACCTACATCACCCCGATGATGACCAACGTCGCCGGTTTCGCCGACACCTCCGTGACCTGGCTGCTCGTCCTCCTCGGCCTCGGCATGGTCGCCGGCAACCTCGTCGGCGGCCGGTTCGCGGACCGGGCCCTGATGCCGATGCTGTACACGAGCCTGGGCGCGCTGGCCGTCGTACTGGCCCTGTTCACCGTCACCGCCCACACCGAGGCCGGCGCCGCCGTCACGCTCTTCCTCATCGGCGCCCTCGGCTTCGCGACCGTCCCCCCGCTGCAGAAGCGGGTCCTCGACCAGGCCGCCGGAGCCCCCACCCTGGCCTCCGCCGTCAACATCGGCGCCTTCAACCTCGGCAACGCCCTCGCCGCCTGGCTCGGCGGCCTCGTGATCGCCGCCGGCCTCGGCTGGACCGCCCCGAACTGGGTCGGCGCGGCACTGGCCGCCTCCGCCCTCGTCCTCGCCCTCGTCTCCGGCGCGCTGGAGCGCCGTACGGGACGACGCGCGGCCGGGAGCCGGGTCGTCACCGCCGGCGCCCCCGCCCCCGAGCCCGTCCCCGCCCACCACTGACCCCCTGCCCACCCCTCCACCTCTCCAGGAGCCCCGCATGTCCAGCACCACCACCGCCCCCCGTACCGCCGTCGCCCCGCTGACCACCCAGGACGCCGAGCTGCTCGTCGCCACCGCCACGGCCGCCGCCGAAGCCGCCGGGGTCACGGTCAGCGTCAGCGTCCTCGACGCGGGCGGCCACCCGCTGGCCTTCCGCCGCGACGACCGCGCCGTCCTGATCTCCGGCGAGACCAGCACCCGCAAGGCCTTCACCGCCCTCCAGCTGAACGCCCCCACGGCCGACCTCGTCGACGCCGTCCAGCCGGGCGGCCCCTTCCACACCCTGCCCACCGCCCTGGACCGGCCCCTGCTCTTCATCGCGGGCGGCCTCCCCGTCCACCGCGACGGCCGCCTCGTCGGGGCGATCGGCGTCGGCGGCGGCGCCCCCGAGCAGGACCACGGCTTCGCCGCCGCCGCGCTCGACGCCCTGGCCTGAGCCCCGGCCCGGGACGCCCCCGGGTCGCGCCCCCGTGTCCCCCGTGCCAGGTTGGTACGGGGGACACGGCGTCGGGACACGGGTGCACCATGCGGCAGCGGACGAGGAGACTCCGGCGGGGCCGGACCATGACGACGGCAGCGGCCGCCGCACTGGTCGCCCTCGCCGTACCGGCCTGCTCCGGAGCCGAGCAGCCTTCCCGGGCCGGCACCACGGGCGCCGCAGGCACCCCGACCGCGCCCGCCGGCTCCGCCACACCCCCGGTCGTCGCCACTCCCGCCGCCCCGCCCCCGACCCCGGCGTACCCGCTCTCCACGGCCCCGCGCACCGTCCCGGCCGTACGGGAACACCGGCCCGCCCGCGGCCCCGGCTGGAAGCCCGCGCCCGCCGCGCGGGTCGTCGTAGCGCCCGCCGACAGCGCGGCCCTGTCCGACGAGGCGAAACTGCTCGCCGGTGAACTGAAGCTCGGCTACGCCGAATCGGCGCAGCCCCAGGCCGGCGACGTCCAGCTCGCCCTCGGGGCGAAGGGCTCCGGCCCGCCCGAGTCGTACACCCTCACCGTCGAGGACGGCCGGGTCCGGATCACCGGCCCCGACGAGGCGGGCGTCTTCTACGGCACCCGCACCCTCAAACAGGAGATACGCGGGGCCGGTTCGGCCCCCGAGGGCACGGTCGAGGACGCTCCGGCCAAACCCCAGCGCGGACTCAACCTCGACATCGCGCGCAAGAACTTCACCCCCACCTGGATACAGGACCGGCTGCGCGAGATGGCCGACCTCAAGCTCAACCAGCTGGGCCTGCACTTCTCGGACGACCAGGCCTTCCGCATCCAGTCCGACACCCACCCCGAGATCGTCTCCACCCCGCACCTCACCAAGGCCGAGGTGCGCGGGATCACCGCCCTCGCCGCCCGGCTGCACATCGCGGTCGTCCCCGAGATCGACTCGCCCGGACACCTCGGCGCGGTGCTGCGCGCCCACCCCGACCTCCAGCTGCGCGACGTACAGGGCCGGGCCGTCAAGGGAGCGGTCGACATATCCAACCCGGCGTCCGCCCGCCTCGTGGACGAGCTGCTGCGCGAGTTCCTGCCGCTGTTCCCGGCGGGGGCCTGGCACCTGGGCGCCGACGAGTACCAGGCCCTGGTCGTCCGCGACCCGCAGGCCTCCTTCCCCGGGCTCGCGGCCGCCGCCCGCGCCCGCTACGGCCCCACGGCCCGGGTCCAGGACCTGGCGACGGGCTGGCTCAACGACCGCGCGGCGGTGGTCCGTCCGTCCGGCAAGGCCCTCAAGGCGTGGAACGACGGGTTCTTCAAGGGCGGCGTCGCCACCGCGGCCCCGGACATCCAGGCCGAGTACTGGACCGGCAAGGAGATCGGCGCCCGGCCGCCGCTGGAATACCTGAGCGCGGGCCGCAAGGTCGTCAACCTCAACGACGAGTACCTGTACTACGTGCTCGGCCAGCCGAACCAGTTCACGTACCCCACCGGGCGGCGGATCTACGAGGAGTGGACCCCGCGCGTGCTGCGCGGCACCACCGCCGTCCCGGCCGGCCACGACGCGCAGATCCTCGGCGCCCGGCTCGCCGTCTGGTGCGACCTGGCCGGTGCGCAGACCCAGGACCAGGTGGCCGCGGGCATCCGCCTGCCGCTGGCGGCCCTCTCCCAGAAGGTGTGGGACGCCCGCCCCCCGCAGGCTCCCTGGACCGGGTTCAAGGCCCTCGCCGACCGTCTCGGCTGAGCGGACGTCCGGGATCCGCAACAACGCGATCCCGGAGCTGTGACGACCATGTTCAGGCCATCACCCTGGCCGGATTCCGCGCGCTACGTTGACGCGACGCGACGCTGGAACCTGGCAGAGGGAGACGACCATGAGCACGGTGCGCAGCCGGAGACGGGCCCGCGGACAGGCGGCCCTGGCCGCCCTCGCGGTGTGCGGGATGCTGGCCCTGACGGCATGCCGGGGCGGCGACGGCCCGGACGCGCCGGGCAAGAACCCGGGCACCGCACCGACCCCGGCGGCCACCGCCTCCGGCCCCGCGGCCTCCGCCCTCCCCTCACCCGTGAAGTCCGCGGCGAAGCCCTCGGCGACCGCGACCGCCACCCCGGCGGCGAAGAAGCCCACCGCGGCCCCCACCGCCACCTGCGACCACAAGATGCCGATCGCGCCCGACCTGATCGCCCTGTACCGCTACACGCCCGAAGGCGGCGACCACAACCTGATCGTCAAGCACGGGAACTGGGGCTGCGCGGCCCCGGGCTCCGCCGGCGCGCACTTCGAGCCGGTGGGCACCGAGACCTTCATCCCGATCGCGGAGACCGCCAAGATCACCGCGACGGCTCCGGTCATCACGGGCTCGGAGAGCAAGCCGGTCACCCTCCACGAACTCATCTCCTGGCTGGACACCCACCCCGACGCGGGCCTCCCCTTCCGCTACCACCTGCGCGCGGACGGCTTCATCGACACCCTGGACGAGGTCTACCTCCCCTAGAACGCGGCGGGCGGGCCGCCGTGCCGCCGTTCGGGTGAACCCGCGTATCCAGGGGTCCGGGAAAGCCCGGGTGGGATCGTTTCTCCTGGTCACGAGGGTGAGGTGTCACCCGCTCGCGGGATGCCGACGACCGGTGTGCGCTCGCTACGTTCGTCCGGGAGTTCGGGCCGAACCGGCTCCCGAGAACGCGGACATGGGGAGAGCGCATGCGCAAGTCGATGGTCACCGTGGTGTTCACCCTCGCACTGGCCGGGACGGCGGCCGCACCGGCGACGGGGGCCGTCGCCCCGGACCCGCCGAACGTCCCGGCCAAGCTGGTCAGCGTCAACTCGGCGAAGTGCGCCGACGTCGAGGGGTGGTCCAAGGACAACGGCGCGGCCGTCCACCAGTGGAGCTGCCGCTTCGACAACGACGCCAACCAGCGGTGGACGTTCCAGAGGTCCCCGTTCGCCGGGTACTGGAAGCTGATCAACTACAACAGCAAGAAGTGCCTGGACGTCGAAGGCCCGTCCTACGCGGACGGCGCCAAGATCCACCAGTGGGACTGCTACAACGGCCCCAGCCAGGACTGGCGCATCGTGGGCGTGGGCGACGGGAGCACGTTCAAGCTCGTCAACCGGAACAGCAACAAGTGCATGGACGTCGAGGGCTGGTCCAAGGACGACGGCGCGAAGATCCACCAGTGGACCTGCCGTGACGTGAACGACGCGAACCAGCAGTGGAGGTTCTCCACGGCCGGCTGAGGCCCGGGCCGGGGCGCGCGGGCGTCCGTCACCACCGCCCGCCGCCCCTGGACGCGCAGCCGCGCCGGGGGCTCAGGGCCGGGGGGTGCGGTCGCGCAGCTGCCAGCGGCGGCGGGTCCACTCGGCGATCAGGGGCAGGGCCGTGAGGGCGGTGAGGGTCCAGGCCGCGGCGAAGCCCCAGATCAGGGGCTGCGCCACGGTCACCGAGGCCGCGATCAGGAGGATCACGGTCAGCACGCCGAGCGCGCAGGCCAGCAGGGTGCGGTGGCGGCGGTGCGCGGACCGCAGGAGCCGTTCGAGGGAGCGGTCGCTCCTCAGGTCGGCCTCGATCGCCGAGAGGGCGCGCTGCTCGCGATCGGACAGTCCGGCTCCGTCCATGACGACGCACCTCCGTCGGCTGCCGCCGCCGGGCGCGGAGCGCAGCCTCTGGGCTGCGCATACCCGTCCTGGCCCGCGCCAACCGCGCAGGCGCCGTCGGCTACCAGATGGAGTTGACCCACTCCGGGTGGTCGATGAACGGGTTGCGGTTGTGCTGGTAGGTGTCGAATATGACCTGGTTGCGTCGCTGCTCGAAGGCGTCCGGCGGGTCCTGCTGGTTCCACTGCTTCAGCACGCTGATCCGGCCGATGGCGGGGGCGCTGCCGTTGTTGACCTTGTCGTTGACCTCGAGGTCCGCGAAGCCGTCGCCGCCGTCGTAGCGCACCGCCATGTACAGCAGCATCCGCGCGACGTCACCCTTGACCGCGTCGCGCGGTTCGAAGGAGTCGGCGTCGGTGAAGCTGCCGGGGGCCTCCGCCACCGGGCTGCCGCCCTTGTCGAAGTCCTTGTTGCCGCGGGTGCTGTTGACCGTGACGTCCTCGGGCCGCAGGTGGTGCAGGTCGGTGCCCGGGCCGGTGGCGGTGCCGAAGTCGCCGTGGCTCTTGGCCCAGACGTGCTCGCGGTTCCAGTCGTTGACCCCGCCGCCGTTGCTCGACTTGGACTGGGAGCGGCCGGAGTAGACGAGGATGACGTTGTTGGGGTTCGCCGGGTCCTGGTCGGTGACCTTCAGCGCGTTCCACACGCCGTCGTAGGAGACCTTCGACTGGGTCTTGATGATGTTGTGCAGGGCCGTCTTCAGCGCGGCGCCGGTCTTGCCCTGGGCGGCCGCGTAGTAGTCGTCGACGGAGGCGGCCGGGGCGGCGGCGGTGTGGGGAACCGTCGAGGACCGCTGGCCCGCCGAGGCGGTGGCCGGTACGAGGAACAGCGCGGCGGCCGCGACCGCCGCGGCCCAGGGGGTGGTACGGGAGATTCTCATGACGTGGGGGACACCTCTCCACAGGCACCGTCCCCACCATGGCAGTTGGCGGGGTGTCAGGTGGCAGAGCGAGGGTCACATTGTCATGTGCCGTACAGGTGAAGGCCATGTGTCGGGAGCGCGGATCTTGGGGGTTTGGCGTCCGGGCGGCTCGGGCACGGTAGCGGTTGCCCCGGCGGGGCCGAGGCGACCGTGAACATCCCAACCGGGAGCAGCCCATGGCAGTGAAGATCCTCATCGTGACCGGCGACGCGGCGGAATCGCTCGAGGTCCTCTACCCCTACCAGCGCCTGCGCGAGGAGGGGTACGAGGTGCACGTCGCGGCTCCCTCGCGCAAGAAGCTGCGCTTCGTCGTGCACGACTTCGAGGAGGGCTTCGACACCTACACGGAGAAGCCCGGCTACACCTGGCCGGCCGACCTGGCCTTCGCCGAGGTGGTCCCCGAGGAGTACGCGGCCGTGGTCGTCCCGGGCGGCCGGGCGCCGGAGTACCTGCGCAACGATCCCGAGGTGCGGCGGATCCTGGCCGCCTTCGCCGGGGCCGACAAGCCGATCGCCCAGATCTGCCACGGGCCGCTGATCACCGCCGCGAGCGGGGCCCTGGGCGGGCGCCGGGTCACCGCCTATCCCGCGCTGGAGCCGGACATGAAGGCCGCGGGGGCCGAGTTCGAGGACGCCGAGGCGGTGGTCGACGGCACCCTCGTCTCCGCCCGGGCATGGCCCGACCACCCCGCCTGGATGCGGGAGTTCCTCACGGTGCTGCGGGCCAAGGCGCCGCTGGCGTAACGGTCAGCCGACGCTCCCGAGGTTGTCGCACATGCGGGCGAGGGTGGTGACGGTGGCGGCGTACTCCGCGTCCGTGACGCCGGCCGTCACCCGGCTCCGGGTGGCCGTGACGACCCGCTCGGCCTCGGTGTGGCCCCGCTCTCCGGCGGGGGTGGCCGCGTAGGTGCCGGCCTCCGCCTCGTGGGTGATCCAGCCCCGGGAGGTCAGGTCCGAGGTGACCTCGTAGAGGCTGATCGCGTCCTGGTCCCAGAAGGGGCGCAGCCGTGCGGTGAGGGTCGCGGAGTCGTGCGGGCCGTCGGTGACGAGGACGTGCAGGACCTGCCAGTGGCGGCGGCCGAGGCCGCTCTCGCCGAGGGCCCGGTCGAACTCCTGGTCGAGCAGGGCGTCGAGGTGCTTGAGGTAGTAGCCGATCGGCTTGAGCCGCGACGGGGTGGTCATGGCCGCCTGCCCTTCCCGTGGAAGTTGTAGAGTTACAAGTAGTTGTAGGTGAGTATGTATCTGGAGGTGGGCCATGGGCAAGGCCGGCGGGAGTACGGGCGTTCCCGCGGACGTCGCGCGGATCGAACGGGCCATGGTCACGATGCGGCGGAGCGTCACCCGGCGCACCCTGTCGCGGCTCTCCGGGACCGGTGGCGCGAGCGGCGGCGGCCCCGCGTTCGACGTCCTGGACGTGGTGGAAGCGGCCGAGGAGGCGGGCGAGGCCGTCGGTGTACGGGCGGTGGCCGACGCCCTGCGGGTCGACCAGCCCCGGGCGAGCCGCCTGGTGACGGCGGCGGTGGAGGCGGGCTGGGTCCGGCGCGGCGCCGACCAGACGGACGGCCGCCGCGCGCCCCTGGCCGTCACCCCGGCGGGCCGCGCGGCGCTGGACGAGGCGCACGCGTTCCGGCGCTCGGTGGTGGAACGGGTGACGGCGGACTGGTCGGAGGGCGAGCGCGCCGAGTTCGCCCGGCTGTTCGCGCGCTTCACGGAGGGGTTCCAGGAGCTGGGCCGCACCCGCTGAACGGGGGAAGGGGAACCTTCGCGGTCTCCGCGCGCGGCGTCGCGTACGCGGGCCCGCTGATCGACGGCTCCGTCCACCGCGCCGACCTCGCCACAGGCTCCGGCCGGGTCCTCACCCCCGCCCGGGGCCCCGCCCGGGGCTCCGCCTCCGTCGGGCTGAAGCCGGACTCCCGGGGCCGGCTGCTCGTGGCGGGCGGCGCCGGTGGCCTGGTCCGGGTGATCGACGCGGCGGACGGGCGGGTCCCGGCGACGCCCCGGGCCGCCGCCGGGACGGCGTTCGTCGACGACGTGGCCAACGCCCGCTTCGACGCCGGCCGGTCCGGCCCGCCACCGCGTCGGCGAGCGTCAGTTGCCCGTGGTGACCTGCGGCGCCGGCTCGTACTTGTAGTTGGCCTGGCCGAAGTTCTTCTTCACGGCCGCCTCCCAGGAGCCGTCCGAGACCATCTTGGTGAGCGCCGTGTTGATCTTGCGCTGGAGCTCGTTGTTGCCCTTCTTGACGCCGATGCCGTAGTTCTCGTTGCTCAGCCGCAGTCCGACCAGCTTGAACTTGCGCTCGTTGCCCTTGCGGGCCGCGTACCCGGCGAGGATCGAGTTGTCGGTGGTCATGGCGTCGACGAGACCGTCCTGGAGGGCGACCAGGCACTCCGAGTAGCCGCCGAGCTCCAGCACGCTCGCCTTGGGGGCGAGGGTGTTCTTGACGTTGTCGGCGGAGGTGGAGCCCGTCACCGAGCACAGCTTCTTGGTGTTGAGGTCCTCGGCCTTGGTGATCGTCGCGTCGTCGGCGCGGACCAGCAGGTCCTGGTGGGCGACGAAGTACGGACCGGCGAAGTCGACCTTCTCCTGCCGCTTGGCGTTGATCGAGTAGCTGGCGGCGACGAACTGGACCTCGTTGTACTGGATCAGCAGCTCGCGGTCGGAGCTGTACACCTGCTTGAACTCGATCTCGTTCGGCTTGTAGCCGAGCTCCTTCGCGATGTACGTGGCCACGTCGACGTCGAAACCGGTGAAGGTGCCGTCGGGCTCGCGCATGCCGATGCCCGGCTGGTCGAACTTGATGCCGACGGAGAGGGGCTCCTTCGGGGCTTCACCACCACAGCCGGAGGCGGTGGCGGCGAGGGCGATCACTGCGGCGACCGCACCGGCCTTGGGAACCTTCATGTGCTGCACTCTTTCCTCGGGAACACGGAACCACGGGGGGAAACTCGCGGGTCGGGGCACGTGCAACCGCGCGGGCGTTGTGGCACGTGTATGAGGAAGCTAGGAAGGTGACGGGCGCAGCGTCACTAGATCTGAGTAAAACTTGAGGATAACGATCCGGTTCGGCCGCAGAATCTCCGCCGGGTGCGGGTCGTGGCAGGAGAAGGGGCGGGTGCGGTGACGGACGCGGCAACGGGCGAAGGCACGGGCGAAGGCGGGGGACGGGGTGCGGACCGAGGCGCGGGCGGGACGCGGGTCGAGGGGAACACGCTCCTGCTGGGCGAAGGGGTACGGATCCGGTTCATCCGGACATTGCGCCTCCCCGAGTCGGGGACGCACGCACTCCCGCCGGGCCTGGGGGAGTTCCCGCTGCGGCGGGTCGAGGACTACCCGGACACCGTCCCGCCGCAGTGGCGGGCGAAGGGCGGGGTGATGCTGCCCGTGTACCTGCGCGAGGCGATGTGGCTCAGCTTCGGCGGCTCGCGGGAGCCCGCCGCGCTCCAGGTCGGGGTCGGCAAGGTGTGCGCGGTCTCGGGGGAGCGGTGGACCGGCCGGCTCTCGCGCACCCCGCAGAACTACGTGGTGCTGCCGCGCCAGCCCTGGCTGGACGGGATCAACTCGGGCGACGGGACGGTGCGCCAGTTCGTCGCCGTACCGCTCGGCCTCGGCGCCACCGTGGAGGGGCAGGTCACGGGCCAGGAGACCACGGGCGGGGTCCAGCTCCAGGCCTTCCCGCTGAAGCCCCGGGAGCTGGAACGGTGGCGGGAGGCCGAGCGGGCGCGCGCCCCGCGTCCGCGCCCCGGCGCCGGTCCGTACCCGTCCGTTCCCGGTTCCGCGCCCGCGGGCTTCGGCGGCTACGGCGCCCCGCTGCCCCCGGCCGCCCCCGGCGCCGCCCCCGCCGCCCCCGCGGCCATGGGGCTCGGGGTCGGCGGGGCGATGCGCCAGGAGGTCTACCGGGACGACCGCAAGCCGGCCGCCTGGGCCGGCCAGCCGGCCGCGCGGGTCTTCGTCCACCTGGTGACCCCGCCCGAATGGCGCCGCATCACCGGTGAGGACGCGCCGCCCTCGCCCGTGGACCGGGCCGCCTACACGCGGGCCGGACTGCCCTGGTTCGACTACTACGACGAGACCGGCACCGACCTCCCCGCCGCAGGACCGCTCGGCGCGGTCAAGCCGGTCGGGGACTGGCTCGGCGACGACCACGCCCCGTGGGTCCCCCCGGTGCCCGGCCAGGTCACCCCGCTCGGCAACGCCCCGCGCCCGGGCGATCCGGTGCAGGACGGCGACTGGTAGGGGAGGGAGGGGAGGGGCGTTCCCGGCCTCGCGGACTGGCCGGGAACGTACGGTGCTTCGCCCCGTGATCACCGGTGCGTGACAGCATGGCAGGGCATGACGGGCCAAACCGGCCCGGCGGAGGGGGAGTTCGGTGAGCGCTATACGCAAGAGTCTGGCCAAGGTGGAGATCGCGCTGCGCTGGGACCCCAGCCCGGCCGGCACCCCCGCCAACGACCTGGACATCGTCGCGGCGGTGTACGCCGCCTCGGATCCGTACGGGGAGCCGGTCTACCTCGTGCACTTCGGCAGCCGCGCCCCCGACGGCACCATCACCCTGACCCGGGACAGCCGCACCGGGCAGGGGTTCGGCTTCGACGAGGTCATGACCCTCGAACTGGACCGGCTGGCACCCGAACTGGGCCGGGTGGTGGTCGGCGTGGTCATCCAGGACGCCGGTTCCGAGGCCGCCGGGGCCGGCCGCAAGACCTTCGCCGGCGTGGCCGGGACCGGGCTGCGGATACGGGAGGGCTACACCGATCTCGCCACCGGCGACTTCGGGGAGGTGGCGCGGGCCACGGCGGCCACGGTCGCCGAGTTCGTCCGGGACGACGAGGGCGGCTGGTCGCTGGACGCGCGGCCGCAGGGCTTCGACGCGGACCCGCAGGAGTTCGCCCGGGTCATGGGCGCCGTCCGCGGCTGAGCCCGGGCCCGCGGGGCGACTGTGCCCTTGCCCGCGGGGGCGGAAGAGCCTTACGGACGGGGCGGCGGTCACTCTGCTCGGGAGTGGCCGCCGACCCGTCCGGGTGGCGCGCTGCCGCCGTCCCCACGAGGCAGCGCGAGCAGGTCACCGTCCGGTCATCGTGGACGGCGGCCCACCGGTATCGAGGGGCATCAGGGGGTGATGCCCAGTGCGGGCAGCAGGGACGTGTCGACGAACCTGACCAGGTAGTCGGCGTCCGCGTACCGCCCCTCCAGCACGGGCCGGATGCGCAGCACGCCCATCAGCTGCGCCGGCAGGAACTCCACGGCCGGATGGTCCGCGGCGATCTCGCCCCGCGCCACCGCCCGGGCCACGATCGCGTCGAACGCCGCCAGCTCGGGCTCCACCAGCGCCTCGCGCAGCGCGCCCTGGAGCTCCTCGTCGCTGAGCACGGCGTGCCCGAGCGCCTGGGTGAGCCGGGTGTCGCGCCCCGAGGTGCAGGCCGCGATCAGGGCGGCCTCGCGCAGGTCGCCCACCAGGGTGCCGGTGTCGACGCTGGCCAGCGTCCGGTCGCTGCGGCTCGCGCGCAGGGCGGCGGCGACCAGCTGGGGCTTGGTCTTCCACTGCCGGTAGAGCGTGGACTTGCCGCAGCTGGCGCGGGCGGCGACGCCCTCCATGGTGAGGGCCTCGTACCCGTGCTCGCGCAGCTGTTCCAGGACGGCGTCGTAGAACTCCCGCTCGCGCTCCGGGGTGATCTTGGAGCGGCGCGCGGTGACCTGCGGCGTCGACGTCATGGGGGCGGCTCTCCTCGCGGTTCTGGTGCGGCCGGGTCCGTCGCTTCCGAGTGTACGGCCAGGAAAGCGAATCGGTACACCAGCGTATCGATACGTGAATGTATCGATACACTGGCGTGTCGATAGGAAGCGGATCCGGACCGACGGCACGCCGCCGAGGACCCGCAGCCACACCCGAAAGAAGTGAGACCGGGGGATGACCTCCCACACCACGCCCGGCCGGCCACGCGCCGGGACGTCAGACGCGCGCCGTCGGCTCATACGCGAGCTGCTGCTCGTCGCGGGCCTGTTCGCGGTCTACAAGGCGGGCCGGACGCTCTCGACGGGCCGCACCGACGAGGCCTTCCGCAACGCCGGCCGCGTGTGGGACGCCGAGCGCGCCCTGCACCTGCCCGGCGAGGGAGCGGTCCAGCGGCTGCTGCTCCACTCGGACGCCGTCGTCCACACCGCCAACACCTATTACGCGGCCGTGCACTTTCCGGCGACCGCGCTGTTCCTGATCTGGCTGTACCTGCGCCGCCCCCGGCACTACCTGTGGACGCGCCGGGTGCTCGCCGTGGTCACCGGCGCCGCGCTGGTCCTGCACCTGTCGTTCCCGCTCGCACCGCCGCGGATGCTCGGCGCCGCGGACCTGGTGGACACCGGGCAGGTCTACGGGCCCACCGTCTACCGGGCCGCCCCCGCCGCCGACACCATGGCGAACCAGTTCGCCGCGATGCCCTCGCTGCACTTCGGGTGGGCGCTGATGCTGGCCCTCGGCATGATCGCCGCGACCCGGTCGCGGTGGCGGGCCCTGTGGCTGCTGCACCCGCTGATCACCCTGCTCGTGGTCGTCGGCACCGCCAACCACTACTGGCTCGACGCCCTCGTGGCCACCCTCCTCCTGGGCGCGGCCCTCCTCCTGGTCCCGCGCCCGGTCCCGGCCCGCCGCACCACGCGCGTCGTGCGGTCCAGCCGGGAGGGAAACCCGGTTCCGGCGTCCGCCGCGGCTCCGGCCCCGGGTTCGGCTCCGGCGTCCGCCCCGGCTCCGGGTTCGGCCCCGGCTCCGGGTCGGGCGTCCGCAGGGGCGGCCGTGGCCGCCGGTGCGGCCGTGGGGGGCGGGCAGTGAACGCCACCGCGCTCGCCGTGGCGCTGTGCCTCGCCTCCGCCGTGACCTACGCGGCCGCCGCCGTCGCCCAGGAGCGGCTCGCCCGCCGGGCCGTCGCCCGCACCGCCGCGGCCCTGCTCGGCAACGGCGCCTGGTGGTGGTCGGCCGGACTGAACGCCGCCGCCGCACTGCTGCACGCCGCCGCCCTGCGCTACGGCCCCCTCACCCTGGTCCAGCCGCTCGGCGCGCTGACCCTGGTGGCCGCCGTCCCGCTCGGGGCGCGCGGGGCCGGGCGACGGGTCGCCGCCACCGAATGGCGGGGCACCCTGGCCACCGTCGCCGGGCTCGGCCTGCTGCTGCTCCCCGCCTCCGGCCCGGCCCCCGACGACACCCTCACCCTGGCCGAGGCCCTCGGGGTGTCCGCCGCCACCGCCGCCGTGATCGTCCTGCTCACCGCCCGCAAGGACCCCCGCTCGGGCCTGCGCCACGCCACCGCCTCCGGGCTCGCCTCCGCCGCCGCTTCCGCCCTGACCCAGACCGTCGCCGTCGCGGGCGGCCGGGGCGGAGCCCTGCTCAGCGCCCGGGTCGTCACCGTCGCCCTGCTGGTGGTCGTGTTCGCGGTCGGCGGGATGCTGCTCTCGCAGCGCGCCTACCGGGGCGGCCTCGGTGCCCCCCTCGCCGTGGTGAACCTGGCCAACCCGCTCGCCGCGGCCGCCATCGGCATGGTCCTGCTCGGCGAACGCCTCCAGGGCGGCGCGCTGGGGATCCTGCTCGCCGTCGCCGGAGCCCTCGCGGCGACCCGCGGAGTCCTGCTGCTCACCCGCACCGCCCCCCAGCTCCCCGAACCCACCTCCACCACCCTCCCCACGGGCCACGTCACAGCCTGACCCGCCCGCCCCGGGCGCCGCCCGCCGCCGCCCGGGGGCGGAGCCGCCGTGTCCGGGTGGAGAACCGATTCGGCGTTGTGGGCGTCCTCGCAGGTGAGAGACGCACACACCAACGAGCGGAGTGAACGACCATGGGATTCATCAGCTGGATCATCCTCGGCCTGCTGGCCGGCGGCATCGCGAAGGTCCTGCTGCCCGGACGGGACCCCGGCGGTCTCATCGGCACCACCCTCATCGGCGTCGCGGGCGCCTTCATCGGAGGCTGGCTCTCCGCGAAGTTCCTCGACCGCCCCATCCAGACCCAGTTCTTCGACCTCGCCACCTGGGGCTCCGCCATCGCCGGCTCCCTCGTGCTGCTCATCGGCTACCGCATCCTCTTCGGCAACTCCCGCAGCTCCCGCCACTGACCCGGCCGCCCCGCCGCATTGCCTACGCTGGGCCCGCACGGCGCGACGTACGAGCTGCGAGGAGTCCCGAACCCCATGAGCGTCACCCCCGTCACCCCCGTCCCCACCGCCGACCTCTACGACGAGCACGGCGAGCGCCTCGGCATCTGCGCCGCCCCGTTCCGCCCGATCGGCGGCCGACGGCTCTTCGCCGGGCCCGTGCGCACCCTGCGCTGCCACGAGGACAACGCCCTGCTGCGCGAACTCGTCCACACCCCCGGCGGCGGCGCCGTCCTCGTGGTCGACGGCGGCGGCTCCCTGCGCACCGCCCTGGTCGGTGACCTCCTCGCCGGGGCGGCCGCCGACTCCGGCTGGGCCGGGCTGATCATCAACGGCGCCGTCCGCGACAGCGTCGCCCTCGCCGCGCTCGACCTCGGCGTCCAGGCCCTGGGCACGTGTCCCCGTAAGAGCGGCAAGACCGGCGCCGGGACCGTCGACGAACCCGTCACCATCGGCGGCGTCACCTTCCGCGCCGGGGACACCGTCTTCGCGGACGACGACGGCGTCGTGGTGCTGCCCGCCGGGAACTGACACCCGGCACGGGCGGCGGCACCGAACGATTTCCGCCACCCCCGCACCGCGGGCCCTGGCGGCGGCGGGCCGCGACCGGTTTCACTGCGGGCCCATGACACGACACAGGATCACGGGCCTGCTCGGCGCGCTCCTCCTCGCCGCCGGGGCCCTGGCCGCACCCGCCGCCGCGGCCGGAGCCCCCGCGGCCGGCGCGACCCCGCCCGCCGAGTTCGGCACCGACTGGCACGACCCCCTCACCGCCGCCCCGCCCGTGGAACGGCCCCCGACCCGCTCCTGCGAGGTCACCCTTGCCGAAGCCCAGTTCCGGGACTTCACCCCCTACCGCGGCGGCTACGCCCCGCCCACCGCCTGCGGCCGCGGCGCCTGGGCCAAGGTCGTGCTGCGCCTCGACGGCAAGGTCAAGGGCCGCCAGTACGACCGCCTCGGCAACCTCACCCTCGGCGGCGTCGAGATCCTGCGCACCTCCACCCCCGAGCCGTCGCCCGACGGCATCGCCTGGTCGGTGGAGAAGGACGTCACCCCGTACCGCGACACCCTCAGCCGCCCCCAGCCCGTCGAGATGCTGATCGGCAACGTCGTGAACGACACCTACACCGGGGTCATCGACGTCAAGGTCACCCTCACCTTCTACGCCGCCGAGGGTCGCACCCCGCCCGCCGACACCCCCGACCAGGTCCTCCCGCTGACCACCCCGGACGTCACCACCCCGCGCAACACCGAACGCCTCCTCGCCGAGGTGTACGCCACCGGCTCCGGCGGCGGGTGCGAGGAGTACTGGTACCTGACCGTCCCCGACGCCGCCCCGTACTCCTGCAAGGCCGCCGACGGCCCCTACCGCGAGGTCCGGATCTCCGTCGACGGACAGCTCGCCGGCCTCGCCGCGCCCTTCCCCACCGTCTGGACCGGCGGCTGGTCCAACCCCTTCCTCTGGTACGTCGTCCCCGGCCCCCGCGCCTTCGACGTCCAGCCCGTCCGCTACGACCTCACCCCCTACGCCGCCCTCCTCAACGACGGCCGCCCGCACCGGATCGAGGTCTCCGTCGCCGGAGTGCCCGCCGGGCAGAGCGGCTGGAGCACCCCCGCCAACCTGCTGCTCTGGCAGGACCACGGCCGTCAGGTCGTCACCGGCGCCCTGACCCGGCACGAGGAGACGGCCCCGGCGGGCGGCACCCGCTTCACCCCCGCCCCGGCCCCCGGCGGCGAACACCGCCTGGACACCGAGGGCAGCCACCGCCTCACCGTCGCCGGACACCTCGACACCTCCCACGGCCGGGTCACCACCACCGTCACCCGGGCCGTCCGCAACACCTCCGCGCACCGCTGGACCGAGGGCGAGGACCGCGACGCCCTCACCGCCGAGTGGAGCGACGAGGAGAGCGTCACCCGCGGTCCCACGACCACCCGCACGCGGCGCGCCTACACCATGGACGGCGCCACCACCCTCGGCGCGGGGGACCGGCTGCGCACCGTCCTGTCCCTCGGCGACCGGGCCGACACCGTGACCCTGCGCGGCGGCCGCGAGACCGGCCGCACCCGCCTCGACGACAGCTACACGGGCGACGCCTCGTACACGGCGAACGTCCCGCGCGAGCAGCGGCACGCGGTCGCCGCCACCACCGCCCACTACCGCCTGTACGGGGCCGCCGCGGGCGACGGCTGTTACGACCGTACGGTGACCAGCGAGCAGGGCACCGTGACGGTGGACCGCCGCCGCTGCTGACCCGGACGGCGCCTACGATGACCGCCCATGGACACGAGTGAGGCCGGCAGACGGCTGGTCGACGGCCGCTTCGAACTGATCGGCCCGCTGGGCGCGGGCGGCATGGGAACGGTGTGGCGCGCCCGCGACATCGCCCTGCACCGCGAGGTCGCCCTCAAGGAGGTGCGCCCGCCGGACCCGGCCACCGCCGCCGCCCAGCCCGGTCTCGCCGTCCAGCTGCGCGAGCGGGCCGTGCGCGAGGCCCGTGCGCTCGCCCGCCTCGCGCACCCCCACGTGGTGACGATCCATCACATCGTGGAGCCCGCGCCGGGGACGGAGGGCCACCCGTGGATCGTGATGGAGCTCGTCAAGGGCGGCTCCCTGCACGACCGGCTCGCCGCCGGGCCGATGCCGGTCGGGGAGGTGCTGCGGCTCGGGCTCGACGTGCTCTCCGCGCTCCGGGCCGCGCACGCCGAAGGGGTCCTGCACCGGGACGTGAAACCGGCCAACGTGCTGCTGCGGCCCGACGGCGGGGCCGTGCTCACCGACTTCGGCATCGCCGCCCTGCACGGCTCGACGGCCCTCACCTCCACCGGGGTGCTGATCGGCTCGCCCGAGTACATCGCGCCCGAGCGGGTGCGCGGCGAGGAGGGGCTGGCCGCCTCCGACCTGTGGTCCCTCGGCATGCTGCTGTACGTCGCCGCCGAGGGGACGCACCCGCTGCGCCGGGCCACCAGCCTGGCCACCGTGGTCGCCGTCCTGGACGAGCCGATCCCGGCGCCGGTGCGGTCGGGCCCGCTGGGCCCCGTACTGGAACGGCTGCTGGTACGGGACCTGGCGGCGCGGCCGGACGGGGCCGCGCTGGAAACCCTGCTCCGCAACGCGAGCACCGCTCTCGCCGCCGCCGTCCCGGGCGCGCCCGCCGGCGTCGTGGACGGGCCCGGGCAGTACGGT
>NZ_JBHWBP010000079.1:0-28369 GCF_042735575.1 Streptomyces sp. NPDC059564
GCCGGCACCCCCGCCCTCGCCGCCACGGACGGTTCGGCGGGCCGCTCCTCGGCCACGGACCTCGTCGGATCCCCCCGGGGCGCCACCCCGGTCCCCCAGGGGATCTCCCGGCTGGCCCAGGGCCCGGGCCGCGACGTCGCCATCACCATCGACGACGGCCCGGACCCCCGCTGGACCCCGCAGGTCCTCCAGGTGCTGAGGCAGAACCACGTCAAGGCCACGTTCTGCATGATCGGAACCAAGGCGCAGAAGTACCCGGCCCTGGTGCGCGCGGTCGCCGCCGACGGACACCAGCTGTGCGACCACTCCGTCGACCACGACGTGACGATGGACCACAAGCCGGTCGACTACCAGCGGCAGCAGATACTCGACGGCAAGGAAATGATCGAGAAGGCCGTGCCGGGCGTCGCCGTGAACTACTACCGTGCGCCGGGCGGTGCCTTCACCCCCGACAGCCGCGCGATCGCGGCCGCGAGCGGGATGCGGCCGCTGGGCTGGAGCGTGGACCCCAGGGACTGGAGCCGCCCGGGCCTGCCGGCCATCGTCGCCGCCGTGGAGACCAAGCTGCCCCGGCAGCCGACCGTCCTCTTCCACGACGGCGGCGGCGACCGGAGCGAAACCGTCGCGGCCCTCAAGCAGTACCTGCCCTGGCTCACCAAACAGGGCTACACGTTCACCTTCCCCGCCCTCACCACCCCGTAGGGCCGTTCCCCGGACCGGCGTACGGGCACCCTGCGGCACCACCCCCTGTGATCGTCCCGGCCTGGGGCCCGGGTAGGCTGCCGCGCATGTCGCAGCCGGTTCAACTCGTCATCCTCATCAGCACTCTTCCGGGCCGCGGCCCGGAGCAGATCGCCGCGTTCGAGCGGCTCGCCCCGGTCGTGCGGGCCGAAGAAGGGTGCCTGCGCTACGACTTGCACCAGGTGAGCGGCGAGCCCGACCGGTTCGTGCTCATCGAGCGCTGGTCGTCGCAGGCGGCGCTCAACGCGCACGACGCCACCCCGCACATGATCGAGGCCGACGCCGCCAGCCCCGCGTTCCGTGCCGGCCCCGCGGAGGTCATCCGCATCGAGGCCGCCCCCGTGGCCTGACGCCCGGCGCCCGGCCCGGCGGCTCAGACGGGCGGTGGGCGCAGGACGTCGAGGGTGAACAGGGCGCCGTCCGGGTCCCGGAGGGTCACCGGGCCGCCGCCACCGGGCTCGTTCCCGAGCTGCGGTACGACGGTTCCGCCGTGCGCCAGGGCCGCCTCCGTCGCGCGGGGCAGGTCGCGGACCTTGAAGTGGACGAGCCAGCGCGGCCGGCGTCCCGCCTCCTGGGCGGCGGCCTCCACCGGGCGGCTGTGGAGACGGGCGACGGCCTCCCCCGCGGCCCGCAGCACCACCTGGTCCTCCTCGTACGAGGCCTCGCAGCAGCCCGCGCTCCCGTCGGCCCACTCCAGGACCTCCCCGTAGAAGAGCGCCGCGTCGAAGGCGTCGCGGGTGTGGAGTTCGAGCCAGGCCGGCGCCGTGCCCTCGCCGACGCTCCACTCCGACAGCACGCGCCCCTCCCAGACCCCGAAGGCAGCACCCTCCGGGTCGCCGACGAGGGCCGCCCGTCCGCTGGGCGGGGAGGACACCGGCCCGATCGCGACCGTGCCCCCGAGCTCGCGCACCCGGGCGACCGCCGCGTCGGCGTCGTCGACCGAGAAGTACGCCGTCCAGGCGACGGGCACGGCCAGTTCCCCTGCCATCGCCCCGATCCCGGCCACGGGCACGCCGTCCGCCTCGGCCACCGGGAACGCCCGGCCCAGGCCGCCCTGGCGGAAGGTCCAGCCGAACACCGCGCCGTAGAAGCGCTGCGCGGCCGGGAGGTCACGGGCCATCAGGCTCAGCCAGCACGGCGCGCCCAGCACGTCCGCCGTCACCAACACCATGGTCGTCCTCCCTCGTGCCTGCCCGTACCCGGCCCTGCCCGCCGCGGATCAGCGGACGGGGATGATGTCCGGAGCCCCGAGGCGTACGGCGTCGGCCGTCCGGTCGTCGGGCTGTTGCTGGGCCTCGCGTTCGGCCGCGACCCGCTTCAGGTAGTGGTCGACCTTCCGGTCCCGGTGGGCCTCGTCCCAGCCCAGGGGGCCGGCCATCAGCGCGGCGACGGTGCGTGCCGCGTCCGTGCCGCGGTCCCAGGACTCGATGGAGATCCGGGTCCGCCGGGCCAGGACGTCCTCCAGGTGGCGGGCGCCCTCGTGGGTCACCGCGTACACGGCCTCGACGGCGAGGTAGTCGTCGGAGCTGGGCAGCGGCTCGGCCAGCGCCGGGTCCGCGGCGACCGGTTCGAGGAGTTCGGGCAGCAGGGAGCCGTACCGGTTCAGCAGGTGCTCGATGCGCGCGACGTGCAGTCCGGACCGGGCGGCGAGGGAGTGCCGGGCGTTCCACAGGGCCGGGTAGCCGTCGGCGCCGAGGAGCGGGACGCGGGCGGTGACGCAGTCGGCGACCTTTTCGTCGAGGCCGCGCGCGGCCTCGTCCACCGCGTCCTTCGCCATCACCCGGTACGTGGTGTACTTGCCGCCCGCCACGACGACGAGCCCGGGGACCGGGTGGGCGACGAGGTGCTCGCGGGAGAGCTTGCTGGTCTCCGCGGCCTCGCCGGACAGCAGCGGCCGCAGGCCCGCGTACACGCCTTCGACGTCCTGCGCGGCCAGGGGTGTGGCGAGGACCCGGTTGACGTGTTCGAGCAGGTAGCCGACGTCCTCGGAGCTGAGGGCCGGGTGGGCCTTGTCGAGGGACCAGTCCGTGTCGGTGGTGCCGATGATCCAGTGGCGGCCCCAGGGGATGACGAACAGGACGCTCTTCTCGGTGCGCAGGATCAGCCCGGTCCGGGAGTTGATCCGGTCGCGCGGGACGAGGAGGTGCACGCCCTTGGAGGCGCGGACGTGGAACTGGCCGCGGGTGCCGGCCATGGCCTGGGTGTCGTCCGTCCAGACGCCGGTCGCGTTGATGACCTGCTTGGCGCGGACCCGCGTCTGCCGGCCCGTCTCCAGGTCGGTGACGAGGGCCCCCACCACGCGCTCGCCCTGCCGCAGGAACCCCGAGACCTGGGCCCGGTTGGCGACCAGCGCCCCGTACGCGGCCGCCGTCCGTACGAGGAACAGGGTGTGGCGGGCGTCGTCGACCTGGGCGTCCCAGTACTGGACCGCTCCCGTCAGGGCGTCCGCGCGCAGGCCGGGGGCCTCGCGCAGGGCCTGGCGCCGGAGCAGGTGGCGGTGGCGGGGCAGGCCGCTGGCGGTGCCGGAAGCCGCGGCCATGGTGTCGTAGAGCAGGACTCCCGCCCCCACATAGGGGCGTTCCCAGACCCTGTGGCGCAGCGGGTAGAGGAAGGAGACCGGCTTCACCAGGTGGGGGGCGAGGACCTGGAGCAGCAGTCCGCGTTCCTTGAGGGCTTCCCTGACCAGCCGGAAGTCCAGCATTTCGAGGTAGCGCAGGCCTCCGTGGATCAGTTTGCTGGAGCGGCTGGACGTGCCCGAGGCCCAGTCGCGGGCTTCCACGAGGCCCACGCGCAGGCCCCGGGTGGCGGCGTCCAGGGCGGATCCGGCGCCGACGACGCCGCCTCCCACCACGAGGACGTCCAGCTCGTCCTCCCCGAGTCGGGCGAGGGCCTCGGCACGTGCGCCGGGCGAGAGAGCCACCGGGTTCGCCATGGTGTCCTCCTTGTGCGAGGCCCTGCCCGTCCGAGGTGCGGGGGCCTACTCGACGGTCGCCCAGTCGAGGGTGCGCGCGACGGCCTTCTTCCAGCCCGCGTAGCCCTCCGTCCGCTGTTCCTCGGTCCACTGGGGCTCCCAGCGCTTGGACTCCTGCCAGTGGGTGCGCAGTTCGTTCGTGTCCCGCCAGAATCCGGTGGCCAGTCCGGCCGCGTAGGCGGCGCCGAGCGCGGTGGTCTCGGCGACGACGGGGCGGCTGACGGGTACGCCGAGGACGTCGGCCTGGATCTGCATGCACAGGTCGTTGGCCGTCACTCCGCCGTCGACCTTGAGCACGTCGAGGTGGACCCCGGAGTCCTGTTCCATGGCCTCCACCACGTCGCGGCTCTGGTAGCAGATGGCTTCCAGGGTGGCGCGCGCCAGGTGGCCGTTGTCGTTGTAGCGGGCGAGGCCGACGATCGCGCCGCGGGCGTCGGAGCGCCAGTAGGGCGCGAACAGCCCGGAGAAGGCGGGGACGAAGTACATGCCGCCGTTGTCCTCGACCGTGCGGGCGAGGCGTTCGCTCTCCGCCGCGTCGGTGATGATCTTCATCTGGTCGCGCAGCCACTGCACCGCCGACCCGGTGACCGCGATGGAGCCCTCCAGGGCGTAGACGGCCGGTTCGTCGCCGAACTGGTAGGCCACGGTGGTCAGGAGGCCGTGCTGGGACCGGACCACTTCGGTGCCGGTGTTGAGCAGCAGGAAGTTGCCGGTGCCGTAGGTGTTCTTCGCCTCGCCGGGCTCGTAGCAGACCTGCCCGACGGTGGCCGCCTGCTGGTCCCCGAGGACGCCCGCGATCGGGATCGCCGCCCGCAGCGGGCGGGAGGTGCGCGTGACGCCGTACGCGGTGGGGTGCGAGGAGGGGTTGATCGCGGGGAGCATCGAGCGCGGGATCCCGAAGAAGCCGAGCAGCTCGTCGTCCCAGTCCAGGGTCTCCAGGTCCATCAGCATGGTCCGGCTGGCGTTGGTGACGTCGGTGGCGTGGATGCCGCCGTCGGGGCCGCCGGTGAGGTTCCACAGCACCCAGCAGTCGGTGTTGCCGAAGACGGCGTGGCCCTGCTCGGCGGCCTCGCGGACGCCGTCGACGTTCTCCAGGATCCACTGGATCTTGCCGCCGGAGAAGTACGTGGCGGGCGGCAGCCCGGCCTTGCGGCGGATGACGTCGCCCTGCCCCGAGCGTTCCAGGGCGGCGGCGATCGAGTCGGTGCGGGTGTCCTGCCAGACGATGGCGTTGTAGTACGGGCGGCCGTTGCGGGGGTCCCAGACGACGGTCGTCTCGCGCTGGTTGGTGATGCCGATGGCCGCCAGGTCGGCCGGGGAGAGGTTTCCGTGGCGGAGCGCGTTCTGGATCACCGAGTTGGTGCGCTCCCATATCTCCACGGGGTCGTGCTCGACCCAGCCCGACTTGGGCAGGATCTGCGCGTGTTCGAGCTGGTGCTTCGCGACCTCGTTGCCCGCATGATCGAAGATCATGAACCGGGTGCTCGTGGTGCCTTGGTCCACTGCGCCGACGAAGTCCGCCATGATGGTGCCGCCTCTCGTGAGGGAGAGCCCTTGCCGGGGGGAGGGCCTTGCCGCACGCGGGGCGGTGTGCCGCCCCGGGTGCGGGTGGGGCCGGGGTGGGGTCAGGCCTCGGGGGCCGGGATGCGTCCCGGGGGCTCGGGCTCGGCGGTCGGCAGGAACCGGCCGATGAAGACCTTGTACAGACCCGCTCCGAGCAGGCCTCCGATCAGCGGGCCGATGATGGGCACCCAGAAGTAGAAGTTCCCGTACTGGTCCCGCCACGCCCCTCCGTAGCCGGTGAGGAAGCTCGCGAGCCGCGGACCGAAGTCACGGGCCGGGTTGATCGCGTATCCCGCGTTGGTGCCCCATGCCATGCCGATCGCGACGACGATCAGGCCGACGATGAACGGCGCCAGGTTGGCGCCGGGCGGGGTGTTGAGCAGGTCGGTGACCGCGAGGATCAGCAGCAGCAGGATCGCCGTGCCGATGATCTGGTCGCGCAGCGCGCCCCATTCGGTGACCGGCAGGTTCGGATTGCCGTTGGCGGGCAGCGTCGAGAAGACGCCTTGCGTCTTGATGGTGTGGCCGGGGTCGTACGTGCCGAGTGCCTCGGTGTAGTTCCAGCGCACGATGAGGGCGGCGACGAACGCGCCCGCCGTCTGTGCCAGCGCGTACGGTGCCACCCTGCTCCAGGGGAAGCCCTTGAAGGCCGCCAGGGCGAGGGTCACCGCCGGATTGAGGTGGGCGCCGCTCAGCCTCGCGGCGACGTAGACGCCCAGGGTGACGCCGAGGCCCCAGGCCCAGGCGATGCTGTCGTGGTTTCCCAGGCCGCCGGGCGGATTGGTGAGTCCGCCGCCGGCGACCACTTGGGCCACCACGCCACAGCCGAAGAGGATCAGGATCATCGTGCCGGCGAATTCGGCGGAGAGCTCGCCCACCAGCCCCGATGCCTTGAGACGATCAGCCATGAAGAGCCTGCTTCCTGCCGGCGAGACCGGCTGTCATCGGCCCGTCGGTGCCGCCGCCTGCCGCGGGGCCCGGCGATCGGTCGCTCGCGCGGAACGCCGCTGCCCGCCGGGGCACACAGCGGTGCGCCCGGATGGACATAGCGGACAAAGCTCCGCGCATGCGGCATACATACCCGGTTGTCGCGATCTAATTCACTTGATCGGGGAAGCTCCTGGTCCCCTGGGGCAGGGTGAGCGTGGCGACGGCCCCGCCGTCCGGGGCGTTTTCCAAGGTCAGCTCGCCGCCGACGAGGCGGGCGTGGGCGGTGGCGATCGTCAGGCCCAGGCCGTGTCCGCGCCCGCGTTCGGCCGCGCCGGTACGGAAGCGCCGGGGACCCTCCTCCAGCAGGGCCCGCGGAAATCCCGGGCCGTGGTCCCGTACGGTGACGGTTCCCGACCCCACGGTGACCACCACGGGCCCCGCGCCGTGCCGGTGGGCGTTGGCGACGAGGTTGCCGAGGACGCGGTCGACGCGGCGCGGGTCGGTGTGCACGGTGCGCCCTCCCGCGTGCGCTTCGTGGCCGCGGAGTTCCACCGCCAGTCCCGTCCGGTTCACGCAGTCGGCGGTCAGCGGTCCGAGGGGGCAGGGCACCAGGTCGGCCTCTTCCACGCCGGCGTCCAGGCGGGAGACCTCCAGCAGGTCCTCCACGAGCCCGCTGAGCACCTTGACGCTCTCGCGGACGTACTGGGCGGCCAGGTCGTCGTCCGTGAGCAGGGCGGCCGAGGTGGACAGGCCCATCAGCGGGGTGCGCAGCTCGTGGGCGACGTCGGCGGTGAAGCGCTGCTCCTCCAGCAGGCGGGCCTGGAGGGCCGAGGCCATGGAGTCGACCGCGCTCGACAGTTCGGCGACCTCGTCGCCGGGACGGGCCTCGCCGCCGATCCGGACGTCGAGCTCGCCGTCGGCTATCCGGCGCGCGGCGCGGGCGGCCCGGCGCAGCCGCAGGCTCATCCGGCTGGCGGCCAGGGCGCCGGCCGGAACGGCGACCGCGACCGCGACGGCGCCCGCGGCGGCCATGGTCATGTCGAGGCGGTGCAGGTCGTCGTACTGCCCGCTCAGGGGTATGGAAATCATCAGCAGCCGGCCGCCGTCGACCGGTTCGGCGGCCCGCATCATCGGGCCGTAGGGGCCCTGGACCTCCTCGACCTTCCGGCGGCTCCCGGGCCCTTCGGACCGCAAGGCTGGCAACATCTTCTCCAGGGGGACGGTGTACGCCTTCGCCAGGCCCGTGTCCGGCCCACCCTTGGCGACGAACCGGACGCGCTCCACCGCGGTGTCGCGGGCGCTCTCCAGGAAGCGGGCCTTCGTCACCTGGTGGACCAGGCTGCCGATCCCGGCGGCGACCAGCACCGCCACGGCTCCGAGGAGCAGGGAAACGCGCCAGCGCAGCGAGCGCGAGCGGATCCGTGCGGGCCGCATCAGTGGGCCCGGAGCTTGTAGCCGAAGCCCCGTACGGTCTCGATCCGGTCGGCCCCGACCTTCGCGCGCAGCCGCTGCACGTGGAGGTCGACCACCCGCCGGTCGCCGGTCCAGCCGTAGTCCCACACACGGCTCAGCAGGGTGGTCCGGTCCAGCACCACGCCCGGCCGGGCCGCGAACTCCAGCAGCAGCCTGAGCTCGGTCGGGGTGAGGGCGATGGGTTCGCCGCCCTTGCGCACCTCCAGGCCCGCCGGATCGACCGTGAGGTCGCCGAAGGTGAGCAGGGTGCTCCGGGGACGGCCGCCGGGGAATCCGGCCCGGCGCAGCAGCATGCGGATGCGGGCCACCAGCACGGGCAGCTCGACGGGCTTGGTGACGTAGTCGTCGGCCCCGGCCTCCAGGCCGCCGACGATGTCCGTGGCCGCGCCCCGGGCGGAGATCATCAGGATCGGGACGGTGCTGGTCTCGCGGATGCGGCGGCACAGTCCCACACCGTCGAGTTCCGGCAGCATCACGTCGAGGATCAGCAGGTCGGGCCGCTGCGTGCGGAAGGCTTCCAGTCCCGCCAGGCCGTCCGCGGCGACCGAGGTCGAGAAGCCGTAGCGGTTCAGCGCGATGCGGACGGTGTCACGGATCACCGCGTCGTCCTCGACGAGCAGCAGGCGGCCCGCGGGCCGGTCGAGTACGTCGGTCATGAATCCCCCGGGCTCACGCGGGAGCGGACCCCACTCCCATGATCATCGTAGGCGCCCGCGGGAGCCCGGACCGACGGCCGGTCAGCGCGCGGAGCGCTGCGGGGAGTCGCCGGGGCGGGGGAAGGACGGGGTGTCCGTGTCGGCGGGGGCTTCGTCCGCGTCCAGGCCTGCCAGGCCGGGGAACCGGTAGGGGTCGAGCGCCCATCGGGGCGTCCCGGACGACAGTGCGTACGTGGGCTGCGTGTTCATCGGACCTCCAGAGGAGACGAATCACTACTGAACGTGATGACTCCTCACTCTCCGCGTCCGGTTGCGCATCGGGTCCGGTCCCACCCGAACGCACCCAACGGCAGCTCGTCACACCATGGGAGAACCCGCACGGACCCTCACCCGGGTGGCCCCGCCCCGTCCCCGGTGTCGGGGACCGGGGGTTCGGCGGCCGCCGGGTCCAGGATGCGGTCGAGGAAGTTCCTGGTCCGCTCGTGCGCCGGGCGGGCGATCACCTGCGCCGCCGGTCCCTGCTCGACGATCACGCCGCCGTCCATGAACACCACGCGGTCCGCGACCTCGCGGGCGAAGCTCATCTCGTGGGTGACGACCATCATGGTCATGCCCTCGCCCGCGAGCAGCCGCATCACCGACAGCACCTCGCCGACGAGTTCCGGGTCGAGCGCCGAGGTCGGCTCGTCGAAGAGCATCACCTCCGGCTCCATCGACAGGGCCCGGGCGATGGCGACCCGCTGCTGCTGCCCGCCCGAGAGCTGCGCGGGAAAGGCGTCCGCCTTGTCCCCGAGCCCGACCCGTGCCAGGTTCTCCCGGGCGACCGCCGCGGCCCGGTCCTTGTCCCGGCCGAGCACCCGCCGCTGCGGCAGGGTGAGGTTCCCGGTGACGCTGACGTGCGGGAACAGGTTGAACTGCTGGAAGACCATGCCGATGCGGCGGCGCGCCGCGTCGATGTCGACGTCGGGGTCGGTGAGCTCCGTACCGCCGACGAAGACCTGGCCGTCGCTCGGTTCCTCCAGCAGGTTCACACAGCGCAGCAGCGTCGACTTGCCGGAGCCGGAGGGGCCGATGACGCACACCACCTCGCCGGGGGCGACGTCCAGGTCGATGCCGCGCAGGACGTGGTTGTCGCCGAAGGACTTGTGCAGCCCGCGGATCTCGATCTCGGGGCGGTCCGCGGCCGGTGCGTCCGCCGTTCCCGTCTTCTGTGGCATCTCGTCCTCACGTGGCCTTGTCCGCGCGGGACTCCAGGCGGCGCACCACGAAGCTCAGCGGCACGGTCACCAGGAGGTAGCACAGGCCCGCTACCAGGATCGGGGTGGAGTTGGCGGTCTCGCTGGCGAGGTCCCGGCCGAATTTCGTCAGCTCCCGCTGCTCCAGTGTCACGCCGAGGAACAGCACCAGCGAGGAGTCCTTGAAGAGCAGGACCAGTTCGTTGGTGAGCGGCGGGATCACGATGCGGAACGCCTGCGGGATGATCACGGAGGCCATGGCGCGGCCGTGCGAGAAGCCCAGCGAGCGGGCCGCCTCCATCTGCCCCTTGGGCACCGCCTGGATGCCGGCGCGGATCGTCTCCGCCATGTACGCCGCCGCGACCAGACCGAGGCCCAGCGCGACCTTGCCGTAGATGCCGCCGGGGATCTCGGCGCCGGGGAAGGCCAGCGGCACCGCCACGCCCACGAAGATGAAGATCAGCAGCGCGGGCAGGCCCCGGAACAGTTCGATGTACACGCCGGCGGCCCAGCGGTACGGGGCCACCGAGGACAGCCGCATCATGGCGACGACCAGGCCGAGGACGAGGCCGAAGGCGAAGCCGGAGAAGGTGTACACCACCGTGTTGCGCAGGGCGGTGGTGATGATCTGCGGGAAGAGGCGGACGGCCAGGTCGGTCTGCGCGAACTGGTTCTGCAGCCGGCCCCAGTCGGCGAGCACGCCCACCAGGACCAGTACGGCCACGAAGACCGCGTACTGGATCCCCTGCCAGACGCGGCGCCGCTGACGCCGGGTCAGCCGAGAGGTCACGACGTGGCCTGGGGCAGCGGCCCGATCCACTGCTCGTAGAGCTTCTTGTAGGTGCCGTCGGCCTTGGCGGTGGTGATGGCCTGGTCGATCGCGGCGAGGAGGGCCGCGTTGCCCTTCTTCACCGAGAAGCCGTACTTCTCGCCGGTGTCGATGTTCTGCCCGAGGACGAACTCCGCCGCGTTCGCCTTGTCCTTGAGCCAGCCCTGGACGACCGGGTAGTCGATGACGACCGCGTCGACCTGGCCGGTGCGCAGCCCATTGAGCACCGCGTCCGAACTCTCGAAGGCGACCGGGTTGAAGCCCTGGGCCTTGGCGTAGCTCTCGCCGGTGGTCTGGGCCTGCGCGCCGAGCTTCTTGCCCTTGGCCTTGAGGTCGGCGAGGGAGGTGACGCCGCTCTTCTTGGTCGCGAGCAGGGCCTGGGTCGCGTCGAAGTAGGGGACGGAGAAGTCCACGTTCTTCTTGCGCTCGTCGGTGATCGTCATGCCGGCGGCGGCGAGGTCGCACTGGCCGGAGTTCAGGAAGGCGCCGGTCTTGAAGTTCTCGAACGGGGTGTCGAGGATCGTCTGTTCGACCTTGAGGTTTTTCGCCACGAGGTCGATCAGCGCCACGTCGAAGCCGACGACCTTGCCGTTCTGCTCGAACTGGAACGGCGGGTAGGGCAGATGGGTGCAGGTGGTCAGCTTGCCCTTCTCCACGACCGGGACTCCGCCCGCCGCCTCTCCCGGGCCGCTGCCGCCGGAGGAGCAGCCCACGGCGAGGAACGTTCCCGCGACGGTGGCGAGGCCGGCCGCGGCACGGATACGGAAGCTGCTGCGCTGGCTGCGGTGTCCTGCGGCCGTCCGGAACACGGTTGACCTCCACGGATGCGGGTGGGCGGCGGTCGCGGGGAAGACCGTCCGTCGGGATCGTAAGCCCCTGGCGGGCCGTGACGGCGGAGCGTGCGCGACGCGGCGCAGACGTGGCCGGACATCGCCCATGCACGGCCGGAGACGGCCTGTTGCGCCCGGCCGCCCGATCGGCGGTAGCCCCTTCCCGCCGGCGGCGGGAAGGGGCCGGACCGGCGGGGTCAGCGCTTGGCGCAGGTCTTCCAGGAGAAGTGGTACTTGGTGTTGATGCTGCCGTCGGTCGAGTCCATCGTCAGGAAGCTCGTGGTGTTGGCCGTGTCGGAGGTCCCGGCCTTCGCGACGAGCTCGGTGTTGATGTTGAGGTTCCGCTTCGCCCCGCAGGGGTGGTAGACGAGGGCCTCGATCGGGACCGCGTCGGAGACCTGCCAGTTGTTCTGGTAGCGGCCGCGCAGGGTGTGGGTGCGGCGGGCGGTCTCGGACATGCCCTGGAAGTAGTAGCTGGCCTTCTGCTCGCCGCTCGCACCGTCCTCCAGGCTGGCGAAGCCGCGGTAGTCCGCCTGGGCGATGGCGAAGGTGTAGCCCTGGGGGACGTTCACGCTCAGGCCGAGCTGGCA
The DNA here is from genome assembly GCF_042735575.1 of Streptomyces sp. NPDC059564. Taxonomy (NCBI): domain Bacteria; kingdom Bacillati; phylum Actinomycetota; class Actinomycetes; order Kitasatosporales; family Streptomycetaceae; genus Streptomyces; species Streptomyces sp. NPDC059564. Next base: position 11,819 of record NZ_JBHWBP010000079.1, read on the forward strand.
GTTCTTGCGGAAGTCGGTCGCCTTGGCGTCCTTGCCGACCTGGGCCGTGTACTCGCTGTAGGTCACCGTGAAGGCCGTGTTGTCCGGCGAGACCGCGACGGTGGCGCTGCCGGGCCGGCAGCCGGAGCCGTTGACCTGGACCACGTCGATGGTGATCTGCCCGGGGGGTCCGGGGGCGGGGCGGGTCGTGGTGACGGCCCCGGCGGACGGCGTGAGGGCGGTCGCGGCGAGCGCCGCGGCCGCGCCGGCGAGGAACACCGTTCTGAACATGGGAAGTCCTTCCGATCGCTGCTCTGCGTGACCGGCTCGAACCGTTCCACACCCCCCGCGGCCACCGCCGTAGGCGCGGCAGCCACCCCCGCCGCGGCCCCGGCGCGTCCCCCCGAACGGCCGAACACCGCCCGGCGGCGGCCGCTACGGGACGAGGACCACCTTGCCGAGGTTGCGGCGCTGTTCGATGACGGCGTGGGCCCGGGCCGCCTCGGCGAGGGGGATCTCCTCGTGGACGGCGGTCCGCAGGGTGCCGGCGGAGTGCAGCCGCCAGAGCTCGCGCAGCCAGCGGTCGTACAGCTCCGGCTTGCCGGTGGCGATGGCCCGCATCTGGAAGCCGATCATCGAGGCGCCGCGGACGAGGAGTTCGTACGCCTCCACGGTGCCGCCGCCCGAGCTGAAGGCCACGATCCGGCCGCCGGTCGCGAGGGCGCGGACGGCGGGGGCGAGCAGGTCGCCGCCGACGCCGTCGAGGATCACGTCGTACGGGGCTCCCCAGTCGGCGTCCTCGTACAGGACGACCCGGTCGGCGCCCAGGCCGCGGACGAAACCGGCCTTGGCGGCACTGCTGACGGCGGCGACGACACGGCCGGCCCCCGCGGCCTTCGCGTACTGGACGGCGAGGCTGCCCACCGCGCTGGCCGCGGCGGTGACCAGGACGGATTCGCCGGGCTCCACGCGGGCGGCCTCGTACGCACCGCGGGCCACAAGTCCGCTGCGGACCAGCGCGACCGCGTCCACCGCGCTCGCGCCGTCCGGGACGCGGGACGCCATCGCGGCGTTCAGGACCGCGAACTCGGCGTAGGCGTCGGCGAAGCACAGCCCGGTGACGCGGTCCCCGACGGTGAAGGAGGCCACCCCCTCGCCGGTGGCCATGACCTCGCCGGCGAGCTCGCCGCCGAAGGAGACGGGCCCGGAGCCCTCCCGCACCTTGCGCACCGTGGGCAGGGTCACCCCGATCGCCTCGGTGCGGACCAGCAGCTCCCCGGGGCCCGCGACGGGCCTGTCGACCTGCTCGGCGAACAGCACCTCGGGCCCGCCGTTGACCTCGTGACGCATGCGCAGCACAGGACCTCCCGATCCGATTTCATTGGGAGTCCCAACGATAAGCCGAAAGTCATGGGGAAGTCCAACGGTTTTGGCTAGGCTGATCCCATGACCGCACCCCTCGCCCACATCCAGTCCCTGCCGACCTGGCTCGTCGGCCGTGTCGCGGCCCGCGGCCGGGCACTGGTCGCCGACGCGCTCGCCGCCGAGGGGCTGAGGCTCATGCACCACGCGGTGCTGGCCGCGACCGCCGAGTACGGACCCGTCGCCCAGGCCGACCTGGGCCGCCTGCTGGCGGTCGACCCCAAGGACATGGTCGGCATCCTCAACCACCTCCAGGAGACCGGCCTCGTCCTGCGCACCCCGGACCCCGCCGACCGCCGCAAGAACGCCATCACGGTCACCCTGCGGGGCGCGGAGGTCCTCGCCCGCTGCGCGGCCCTCGCCGAAACGGCCAACGCCACGCTGCTGGCCCCCCTCGCCCCGGATGAGCAGCGGCAGCTGATCGCCCTGCTGACCCGCCTCCACGAGGCTCCGTAACCGCTCCCGCCGGGACAACCCGGGTGGCGGCGAAGGGCGTTGGAAGTAGGCTGGCCACATGATCGAAATTCGTCGCGCGGGGCCGGCCGACGGGGACGTGCTCGGCGAGATCCACGCCGCCGCATGGCAAGCCGCCTACGCCCCCTTCTTCGCGCCGGAGTTCGCCGCGCGCGAGGTCGAGCACCGCCGTCACCGCTGGCACGCGCGGATCGGCGCGGGCCCCGAGACGGTCCTGCTCGCCGCGGTCGACGGCCGCCCGCTGGCCCTGACCTTCTTCGCCGCCTCCCCCGACCGGGGGCCCGGTCTCGCGGAGATCTTCTCCGTCTACGCCCACCCCGACGGCTGGGGCGGCGGCGTCGCCGCCGCCCTGATGGACGCGACGCTGCGCCACCTGCGCGAGGACGGCTTCACCCGGGCGCACCTGTGGACCCTGCGCGACACGCCGCGCTCCCGCCGCTTCTACGCCAAGTGCGGCTTCCAAGAGACCGGCGCGTCGCGCCCGTACGACTTCGGCGACGGCAACCCGCTCGAACAGGTCGAGTACGAGCGGACCTGCTGACCTCGGGGCGCGCCCCCGTACCGGTGGCCCGCGGGGGCTGTGGCAGAGTGCTCGGAGAGGCGAACCGACAGGTCAGGAAGGTCCCACCCCATGAGCACAGCCGAGCAGCAGATCGACCACCCGGCGGCCGTGGCGGCGCAGACCGCCCGGTTCGTGGAACTGGTCCGGGGCGCCGACCTGACGCTCCCCGTACCGACCTGCCCGGGCTGGACCCTCGGCGACCTGGTGCGGCACTGCGGCGGCGTGCACCGCTGGTTCTCGGCGCTGCTGCTGCGGAAGGTCCAGGAACGCCCGACGAGCCGCGACGTGGACCTGCGCCTGCCGGAGCGCGACGAGGACTACGCCGACTGGCTGGCCACCGGCGGCGCCGCCGCCGCGGAGGTGTTCGCGGGCACCGACCTGGACGCGCCCATGTGGGTCTGGGGCGCCGACGGCCACGCCCGGTTCTGGGTGCGCCGGATGCGGTTCGAGACCCTGGTGCACCGCGTGGACGCGGAACGGGCCCTCGGTCTGCCCTCCGTGATCGACGCCCCGCTCGCCCGGGACGGCGTCGACGAGTTCCTCGTCAACCTCCCCTTCGCCACGCCCTTCGCGCCCGGAGTGGCGAAGCTGCGCGGCACGGGCCGGACGATCCGCTTCCGGTGCACCGATACGGACGGCTCGTGGCTGGTCCGCCTGCGCCCCGACGGCTTCGGCCTCGTCGCGGAGGAGGCCACCGAGGCCGCCGACGCGACCGTCCTGGCGCCGGCCGCCGATCTCCTGCTCGTCCTCTACGGCCGCACCGACCGCACCGCCCCGGGCGTCGAGACCACCGGGGACGCGGAGCCGCTCGACCTCTGGTTCGCCCATTCGGCGTTCTGACCCGGCCGCCCGGCCGGGCGGGGCAGGGCCCGGCGGGAGGGCGCGGGGCGGCGTCGGGCGCCAGCCCCACGGCCCGCCCCCGTGCGGCGAGGGAGCGGTCCGTGAGGCCGGCCCGGGCCGTCGAGCAGCCCCCGCCGGGCAGGACCTCCCGGGTGCGGACGAGATGGCGCCCGTTCACGGGAGCGAGCCCAGCCAGCGGGGGCGGCGCCGGGGCTGCCGGGTCTCAGAAGTTGATCATGTGGCCGGCCAGTCCGTGGACGGCCTCCTTGACCGCTTCGCCCAGCGTCGGGTGCGCGTGCACGTTGCGGGCGACCTCGTGGACCGTCAGGTCCCACTGCTGGGCCAGCGTCAGCTCCGGCAGGAGCTCGGTGACGTCCGGGCCGATCAGGTGGGCGCCGATGATCTCGCCGTGCGTGGCGTCGCTGATCAGCTTCACGAAGCCGGCCGTGTCGCCGAGACCGTGCGCCTTGCCGTTGGCGGTGAAGGGGAACTTGGCGACGCGGACGTCGAAGCCCTTCTCCTTCGCCTGCGCCTCGGTCCAGCCGAAGCTGGCGATCTGCGGCTGGCAGTAGGTCGCGCGCGGGATCATCGGGTAGTCGAGCTCCATCGTCTCGGCGTCCGCGATGGTCTCGGCGGCGACGACGCCCATGGCCTCGGCGGTGTGCGCGAGCATCAGCTTGGCGGTGACGTCGCCGATGGCGTAGATGTGCGGCACCGAGGTGCGGCAGCGGCCGTCGACGTCGATGGCGCCGCGCTCGGTCACGCGTACGCCGGTGGCCTCCAGGCCGTAGCCGGTGACGTTCGGCGCGAAGCCGATCGCCTGGAGCACCTTGTCGGCCTCCAGGACCTTCGTGGCGCCGTCCGGGCCGGTGACGCTCACCCGCACCTGCGGGCCCGACTCGTCGATCGAGTCGACCCGGGTGGAGGTCAGGACGTCGATCCCCAGCTTGCGGTACTGCTTGGCCAGTTCCGCGGAGACGTCGGCGTCCTCCAGCGGGGCGATCCGGTCCAGGAACTCGACGATGGTGACCTTGACGCCGTAGTTGTGCAGGACGTACGCGAACTCGATGCCGATGGCACCGGCTCCCGCGATGACGATGGACCGCGGGACGTCCTCGGCGAGGATCTGCTCCTCGAACGTCACCACGCGCTCGCTGCGCCGCGTGCCGGGCAGCAGCTTGGGCGTGGCGCCGGTGGCGATGACGCAGCTGCCGAAGGAGATCTCACGGGTGGTGCCGTCGCTCTGGGCGATCCGCAGGTTCCGGTCGTCGAGGAAGGTGCCCCGGCCGTCGAACTCGGCGATCCCGTTCTTCTTCATCAGGTAGTGGACGCCCTTGACCCGGCCGTCCGCGACCCGGCGGCTGCGCCGGAACGCCTCGCCGTAGTCGAAGGACACCTGGCCGTCCACCTTGATGCCGAAGGTCTTGGCCTCGTGGGTGAAGATGTGCGCCAGCTCGGCATTGCGCAGGAGCGCCTTGGTGGGGATGCAGCCGACGTTGAGACAGACTCCACCCCAGTACTTCTCCTCCACGACCGCCACGCTGCGGCCCAGCTGAGCGGCACGGATGGCGGCAACGTAGCCGCCGGGCCCTGCCCCGAGGACGACGACGTCGAAATGCTCCTGCATGGACGGTTTCCTTCCCATCACGAGTGGTGCACAAGCCAGTTCACCGCCCACGTTACGCCGGGTTCCGGGAGCGGGTGTTCGAAGATCCTCTTCCCCGCCCGCAACCTTTCCGCCCGCACGGCACTCTCCCTGGTTGGCACCCCTACGCGTGCTGCCGGACCCACGGGTCCGGACCGGCAGTCGACAGAAGGTCTTCCCGTTCCATGAAGCTGACGAGTGGCGCTCCCCTGGCGCTCGCCCTGCTGTGCACTCTCCTGCTGTTCGGCCTCACGGTCTGGCTCTGGCCACGGCTGGCGAAGGGCGGCCCGCGCAGGGTTGCCGGCCGGGTAGCGCTGGTCGTGACGCTCCAGCTTGCGCTCCTGGCCTCGATCGGGCTCGCGGCCAACCGGAGCTTCCTGATCTACGGATCGTGGGCCGAGCTGGCCGGGCACGAGCAGGCGCCGCCCGCCCTGGACCAGGGGCAGGCCGGCGCTTCGGGCGTGAAGGTCCTCGGCCGGCAGCCGGTCGACGTGCCGGGCGGCACCACGCCGCGCGTGGGCGGCGTGATCGAGAAGGTGATGATCCAGGGGCAGCGGTCCAAGACCGCCACCTCCGCCTACGTGTACCTGCCGCCCGAGTACTTCCAGAAGGGCAACGAGCACCGGACGTTCCCCGCCACCGTGGTCCTCACCGGGTTCCCGGGAACATCGGAGAACCTGCTCAAGGGACTCGCCTACCCGAAAACGGCCTGGAAGCTGGCCAAGCACAAGAAGACGCAGCCGATGGTCCTCGTGATGATGCGGCCGTCGGTCATCGCGACCCGCAACACCCAGTGCGTGGACGTCCCCGGCGGGCCCCAGAGCGAGACCTACTTCGGTACCGACCTCCCCCAGGCCGTATCGGGCACGTACCGCGTCAAGAACGCGCCGTCGAGCTGGGCCATCATGGGCGACTCCACCGGCGGCTACTGCGCGCTGAAGATCGCCCTGGAGCATCCGGAGCGGTACGCCGCCGGTGTCGGCCTGTCGGCGGACTACAAGCCGGAGATCGACGCGGACTCCGGTGACCTGTTCCACGGGAACAAGGAGGCCGAGAAGCGGGCGGACCTGCTGTGGAGCCTGGACCACCTCCCGCAGGGGAAGTCGTCCTTCCTGGTCACCACTTCCCTGCAGGGCGAGCCCAACCTCAAGCCGACGCGGGAGTTCATCGAGAAGGTGAAGAGTCCCGCCCGGGTCTCCTCGATCACGCTCGACCACGGCGGCCACAACTTCAAAACCTGGCTCCGGGAGATCCCTCCCTCCCTGGAGTGGGTCAGCGCCCGCCTCAACGCCGGATGACGTGAGGCGGGCCCGGGGCCGCGAGCGCCGCGCGCGTCACCCCTTGCGCCGGCCGATGCCGACCGCCACCAGCAGCGCCGCGACGATCAGCAGGCCCGCGTCGATCGCCAGGACCGTCCGCACCCCGTCGAAGAGCGAGGTCCTCGTGGTGGCCAGGACGCCGAGCAGCGGGATGCCGATGGTGAGGCCGACCTGCTGGGTGGTGGTGACCAGGCCCGTGGCCAGGCCCTGCTCCTCGTCCGGTACGCCGCTGGTCACGATGATCCCGTACGAGATGATCGCGCCGAGGTGGAACATGCTGGCCACCGATACGGCCACGGTCGCGATCAGGGCGCCGGAGTCCGGGCCCACGGCGAGCAGCGCGGCGGTGAAGGCGCCCTGGCCGAGCAGCGCGCCGACCAGGGTGCGGCGGGCACCGAAGCGGCCGATGACGCGCGGTGCGTACGAGCCGGCGACGACGGAGGCGGCTCCCTGGACGCCGAAGACCAGACCCGTCACGAACGAGGACAGGTGCAGGGTCTCCTGGAGGTACAGGGTGAGGACGAAGATGACCACCGACATCATCGAGAAGGTCACCAGTCCCCCGATGTTGCCCCAGGCGACGGTACGCCGCTTCAGCATCGGCAGGGAGACCAGCGGTTCGGCGGCCTTCGACTCCACCACGACGAACGCGGCGAGCAGGGCGGTCCCGGCCACCAGCGCGACCCGGACGTCGGTGCCGTCGAAGCCGCGCTCGGCGGCCGTGGACAGGCCGTAGATCAGCGCGAGCAGACCGCCGGTGACGGTGACGGCGCCCGGTACGTCCAGGCGCGGCCGCTCGGGGGTGCGGGACTCGGGCAGCAGCCGGGGGGCGAGGCAGAGCACGGTGACGGCGGCGACCGCGAGCAGGCCCATGGTCGAACGCCAGCCGAGGGTGTCGGTCATGACGCCGCCGAGCACCATGCCGATGGTGAAGCCGAGGGAGAGCAGGGTGCCGGAGATGCCGAGCGCCTTGTCGCGCAGCGGGCCCTCGGGGAACGTCGTGGTCAGCAGGGACATGCCGGTCGGCACGATGACCGCCGCGCCCAGGCCCTGGAGGGCCCGCCCGGTGAGGAAGGAGGCGGGGTCCCAGGCGAGGGTGGCCAGGAGGGAGGCCGCGCCGAAGAGCACGAGGCCGGTCAGGAACAGCTTCTTGCGCCCGTAGAGGTCGGCGATCCGGCCGAAGAGGAGCAGGAAGCCGCCGGAGGGCAGAGCGAACGCGGTGATCGCCCACTGGAGGGCGGACGGGCTCAGGCCCAGGTCCTTGCCGAGGACGGGAAGGGCCACGTTGAGCACGGAGAAGTCGAGGGCCACCATGAACTGGGCGGCGCAGAGCACGAAGAGGACCAGCCTGGCCCGGCCGGTGAGCCGGTTGTCCTGCTCCTCGGGGGCCGCCGTGTGCGGCCCGGTGGCCGCCGTCTGTGTGTCGATCGTCATGGACACCACCTTCGCGGCGCGGGAATGCCCGTGAAGAGCGGGAACTTATCCTGTTGTTGCCACCACCAGGCAGCTGACAGGGGGAAATACGTGGCCACGCCGATCGACAAGCACCGCCGGACCGAACTGCGCGAGTTCCTGATGAGCAGGCGCGCGCGGATCTCGCCGGCGGAGGCCGGGCTGCCGGACGGCGGGGCGCGGCGGCGCACGCCGGGCCTGCGCCGGGAGGAGGTCGCGGTGCTGGCCGGGGTCGGGGTGTCCTGGTACCAGTGGCTGGAGCAGGGGCGGGACATCACGGTGTCCGCGCAGGTGCTGGACGCGGTGAGCCGGGTGCTCAGGCTGAGCAGTGCCGAGCGCCGCCACCTGTACGTCCTCGCCGGGCTCAACCCGCCGGCCCTCGAAGTCGCCCCGGACGACCTGGACATGTGCAACGGCCTGAAGCGGCTGATCGACGCCTGGATGCCGTTCCCGGCGCACATCATGGACGCGTACTGGAACACGGTCCTGTACAACGACGCGGCGGCGCTGGTGTTCGGGATGCGGCCGGAGATCGTGCAGAACTGTCTGATCGCCTTCTTCACCGACCCGATCTACCGGGCGCGTTCCCCGCAGTGGGAGGACATCGCCTGCGAGGTCGTCGCGCAGTTCCGGGCGGCCTGCTCGGAGCACCCGCAGGACGAGGGGTTCCGGGCGGTCGTGGAGGAGGCGCGGGAACTCAGCCCGCGGTTCGCCGAGTTGTGGCAGCAGCGGGACGTCCGGCCGGGCGGCCAGATCCAGAAGCGGATGGATCACCCCGTCGTCGGCACGCTGCATGTGGAGTCGACGCAGCTGCGCGTCCCGGCGCGCCCGGACCTGTCGATCGTGCTGCACACCCCGCTGCCGCACACCGAGACCGCCGAGAAACTGGAGTGGCTCACCTCCCCGGAGGGCCGCCGCGGCCTGATGTACCCCGTCGCGGGCTGAACCCCCGGCCCTAGGAGGTGCGGGAGCCGAGGGTGGCGACGGCTTCGACCATGCGGTCCCAGAAGCGGTCGGTGTCCAGGGTCGTGGCGACCCGGGCGTTCACGGGGCGGTCCAGGTACTGGTGGAGGTCCACGACCGTGGCTCCGCGGGTGTAGCGGCCGTGCAGTTCGACGGTGACGTTCGCGTCGACGACGCCGACCAGCGTCGGGTCGATGACCCGGGCCACGGCGACGGGGTCGTGCAGCGGAGGGTGGGGCATGCCCCACAGGCGGCTGTACGTCGAGGCGAAGTAGGCCAGCAGCTCGGCGCAGACCAGGCCGATCTCGGTGCCGAGGCCTTCGAAGCGCGCCCGGATCTCGGGGGTGGCCAGGGCCTGGTGGGTGACGTTGAGCCCGCACATGGTCAGGGGCACCCCGCTGCGGAAGACGATGTCGGCGGCCTCCGGGTCGGTGACGATGTTGAACTCGGCGGCCGGCGTGCGGTTGCCCCGCTCGGTGGAGCCTCCCATGAGGACGATCTCGCGGATGCGGGAGGCGCTGTCGGGGTACCGGGTCAGCAGCAGGGCGATGTTGGTCAGCGGGGCGGTGGGCACCAGGGTGACCGGCTCGGGGTGTTCGAGGAGGATCCGGTGGATCAGGTCCACCGCGTGTTCGGGGGCCACGTCGACGGTGGGCTCGGCGAACCGCGGTCCGTCCAGGCCGGACGCTCCGTGTACGTCGTCGGCCACGGCGAGCGGCTGGAGCAGCGGCCGGGCGCACCCGGCGGCGATGGGCACGTCGGTGATCCCGGCGAGGGTGCAGACGCGGCGGGCGTTGAGGGTGGTCTTCTCCAGTGTCTGGTTCCCTGCGACCGTGGTGATGGCCAGCAGGTCGACGGCGGGGTCGGCCGCCGCCAGCATGATGGCCAGGGCGTCGTCGTGCCCGGGGTCGCAGTCGATGATGATCGGGACGGGCACGGGCGGTCCTCTCGCGCGGGGCTGCTGACCTGCCCAGTCTGCCCGCCGCCGGCCCGCTCCGGCCGCCTGTTCCGAGCCAGAAAGCGCGCCCCGCGTGGTCATTTCCGGCGCCCGGCGGGCGGTATCCGCCCGCCGGGCCGGCCTCCTCGACCGGTGGTCAGGACCGGGCGGGGCCGAGGGAGTCGACGTCCTCCATGAAGCTGAGCATCCGGGCGTTGACCACGTCGGGGTGGTCGATCTGCGGTCCGTGGCCGGTCGCCGCGACGATCTCGGCGCGGGCGCCGCGGATCAGACGCGGTACGCGCTCCAGCTGGCGCGCCGGGTGCACGAGCAGGCTGCGCTTGCCCATGATCAGGTAGAACGGCGTCCGGATGGAGCCCAGCTCCTCGTCGGACAGGGGCAGTGGGGCGGGGCGGCGGAACCGGAAGGCCCGGACGCCGGTCTGGATCATCGTGCGCAGCTCGGGAACGATGAGGACCGGCTGTTCCAGCCAGGAGGCGAGGCGCGGGCGCAGGGCCTTGGGCGCGAAGGTCGCGAAGAGGCTGGCGAAGATCCAGACGAAGAAGCGCAGGCCCACCTTCTCCAGCCCGCCGGGGTCGAGCGCGGTGACGGAGGCGAGGCGGCCGGGCCGCAGGTGGGCCTGGTTGATGACGAGCCAGCCGCCGTAGGAAGAGCCGACGAGGTGGATCCGGTCGAGGCCGAGCGCGTCGAGGGCCTCGTCCATCCACTGGGCCGCGCGCTCCGGCTGCCACATGGGCTCGCGCTGGACGCTGCGTCCGGGGTCGCCCGGGGTGTCGAGGGCGTAGACGGGGCGTTCGGCGCTGAGCGCGCGGGTGTTGGGGTACCACTGGGCGGAGCAGCCGCCGGAACCGTGGATCAGGACGACCGGCGTACGGGACTCGGCGGCGGGGTCGGCCGGGCCGTAGCGGTAGACGTGGGTGGTGCCGAAGCTGGTCTCGACCTGCGTCTCGGAGCGGGCGGGCGCGCCCAGCGCGTAGACGGCGTCGCAGGCGGCGAAGTACCGGTCGCGCAAGGTGTCGTTGACGTAGCGGCCGATGTCGCGTCGTGCGCGGGTCACGCTCTCGGGTGCAGGGGTCTCGGGCACGGTGGCACCTCCGGGAAGATCATCCTTTTCGTGGTACGACCGTACCATCGATATTGATACGGCGGTACCACGAAAATTGCTCCGCTACGGAGGGCCGCGTCGTCGTCAGCGCTCCGCGGTGCCCAGGCGGGCGGTGATCAGCTGGGAGGCCTCCTCGTGCAGGCGGGCGCGGCGCCCGGGTTCCTCGGCGCGGGACAGCTCCACCCGCAGGGCCAGCTCCGTACGCAGCACCGTCGCCCGGGGGACGGGCACCCGCTGCCCGGGCCGCTCCGTGAACGGCCGCAGCTCGGCGGCGACGGCCTGCGCGTCGTCCAGGGCGCTGCGCCGCAGGGAGAGGAACACGCGGGCGAGCCAGTCGGCGGGGATCTTCACCATCAAGTCGGTCATATCAAGGCAACGACGTCCGGTCGGCTCCGTCACCCCGCCTACCCCGGCCGGCCCAGCGTTGCTCCGGCCCGGCGAACCACTCACCTGCCTGGTCCACAGCGTCGGCCCTGTCAACGCCACGGTCGTGGCGGCGGGCGCTGGGATGGGCAGCGCGTGGTGGGGACGCCCGGCCCACGGGGGTGCCCAGCCGTCCACGCACCCGTCCCCTCTCACTCCCGCGGCCGCCTTCGGCGCCGGCGGGTAAGGAACTCATGAACCTCAACCATCACCCCGTGACGACGAGGCGGCCCCGCGTACGCTCCCGGGTCCTGCTCGCCTCCCTCGCCGCCGCGGCGTCCCTGACCGGGCAGCTGGTGGCGATGGCGCCGGCCGCGTCCGCCGCCGGGCCGGGTCCCTCGGCGCCCAAGCCGGCTCCCGCCGCCCCGCACAAGGCGAACCCGTCCGACAAGGACAAGGACCGGGACGACTGGGACAACGAGAAGGAGAAGGACAAGAAGAAGCCCGCCGCCCAGGTCCCCCACGGGCTGCGGCAGTTCACGTCCGACAACACCTTCACCCCGCCGGCGGGCGTCACGTCCGTGTTCGTCCAGGCCTGGGGCGCGGGCGGCGGAGGCGGTGGCGGCGGTGGCGGCGCCACCGTGGCCACCCGCGTCGGCAGCGGCGGCAACGGCGGTGGCGGCGGCGCGGGCGGCTTCACCTGGTGCACCCTCACGGTGGTCCCGCAGGCGGACTACGGGGTGGACGTCGGTGACGGCGGTGACGGCGGAGGCGGCGGCGCGGCGAACGCCATGGGCACTCCGGGCGGGAACGGCAGCACCGGCGTCGCCGGTACCGCCAGCACGCTGACCAGGTCGTCGGACAACACCGTCCTGCTCAACGCGGGCGGCGGCGGCGGGGGCGGCGGCGGTACGGGCGGCGGACTCACCGACGGCGCCAACGGCCCGGGCGGCTCCGGCGGGATCGCCTCGTGCACCACGGGCGGGGTCAACCTGACCGGCGGCAACGGCAGCTCCAACGGCACCGGCGGGACCGCCGCCGACGGCATCGTCGGCCTGCCCCCGTACGCCGCGAAGGGCGGCGACGGCGGCCTGCGCGGCCCCGGCGGCGAGGTCGCCCGCCCCGGCGGCAACGGCCAGGACGGCGGCAACGGGTACGTGGTCATCTACTGGTGACCCCGCCACCGCCCGCTCCCGCCGCCCTCGCGGCTACGGGGGCGGGCGGTGCCCCGGCGCCGGACGGTTCGACCGGGCTCAGTGGATGACGCTGAAGCTGCGCCAGGGCAGGGAGGCGGGGGCCGTGACGTTGGAGAGGGTCGTGGCGACGTACGTGCCGTCCGCGCGCTCGCCCTTCACGCAGTTCTCCGTCCGGTACAGGACGACGTCGACCAGGGTGTTGTTCTCGACGTGGGTGGCGCCGCGCGGGAAGTTGATGCGGTGGCAGCCCTTGACCGGGGTGTTGGAGTACGACAGCTCGACCGGCGAGTCGTGGCTGCGGAAGGTGAGCATGCCGACGGTGCTCCGGCCCAGGCCCGAGCAGGCGGTGGCGGTGAGCAGCAGGGCTGCGGCCCCGGTGATGACGCCGATGCGCCGGTGATGGGACATGGCGGGGTCCTCGTCTGTGCGGTGGTGGCTCTCCTGCCCGCAGCCTGCCCCGACGCGGCTCCGGTGGCATCCGTTGCGCGGCCGGCCGGATGAACCGCGCCCCGACGCCTAGGTCGGCGTCGGGCTCCCCTTCAGCCAGGCGATCGCCGTGCCGAGGATGAGGAGGGCCGCCGCCCACAGGGTGGCCGTCCACGGAGTGGTCCGGCCCTCCAGCTCCGGGGAGACCCGGTGCCGCGGGTCGTAGGCGACGCGGATCCGCGCCCCCTTCTCGGCCACGGCCCGGCCCTCCTTCAGCTCGGCCGGGTAGCCGCCCGGGCAGTCCAGCACGAAGCGGTACACCGTCCGGGTGGGCGGAGCGCCCTCGCCGGAGGAGTGCTCCGCCTTCGTGTGGACCTCGCGCACCGGACAGACGGCCACCTCCGGGCGCGACGCCGCCTGGTCCGCGGCCGCCACGGCCAGCAGCAGCCCCAGCGACAGCAGCAGCGCCCCGAAGAAGCCGCCGGTGCCCCCGACGAGCACGAAGTACGCCGCGCACCCGCCCAGCAGCAGGACCGCCCCGCCCACGAGCGCGACGGCACCCGGGGGCGCCGAGGAGCCCCCGAAGCACCACGCCGCCCACCCGTACACGGCCCCCGCGGCGAGCCACGGCAGCACCGCCGTACCGAGCCTTCGCATCCGCCGCTCCCCCTCCGGCACGAACACCACCCCCGGCACGGGAGACGCCCGTCGCCCCTCCCCCGGTTGCCCCGTCCGCCGGGCACGCCGGGCAAGGGGCCGCACGCGGGGTTACCGTCGACCGCATGGACGGTGATCGCCAAGGGTGGCGCCAGTGCCTGCTCGGCGGCGCGGTGTTCGCCGTCTGCATGGCGGGCACCACGCTGCCCACCCCCCTCTACGGGCTGTACCAGGAGAAGTTCGGGTTCTCCGAGCTGACGGTCACCGTCGTGTACGCCGTCTACGCCTTCGCGGTCATCGGCGTCCTGCTCCTGACGGGCAACGCCTCCGACGCCGTGGGCAGGCGGCCGGTGCTCCTGGCGGGCCTGGTGTGCGCGGCGGCGAGCGCCGTCTGCTTCCTGTGCGCCACCGGGCTCGGCTGGCTGTACGCGGGCCGGCTGTTCTCGGGGATGTCCGCCGGGCTGTTCACCGGGGCGGCGACCGCGTACGTGATGGAACTCGCGCCGCCGGACGGCGGCTCCCGGGCCACCTTCGTGGCGACGGCCGCCAACATGGGCGGCCTCGGCTGCGGTCCGCTGCTCGCCGGGCTGCTCGCCCAGTACGCCCCCTGGCCGCTGTACCTGCCGTTCGCCGTGCACCTCGCCCTGGTGGCGGGCTCGGCGGCCGTGCTGCTGTGGCTCCCGGAGACCGTACGGGAACGGCGCCCGCTGAGCACCGTACGGCCGCAGCGGCCGCGCCTGCCCGCGAAGGTCCGGGCGGTGTTCGGGCCGGCGGCGACCGCCGCGTTCGTCGGGTTCGCCCTGTTCGGGGTGTTCACCTCGGTCAGCCCGGCGTTCCTCGCGCAGTCCCTCGACGTGCACAACCGGGCCGTGAGCGGCGGGGTCGTCGCGCTGGCCTTCTTCGCCTCGACCGCCGGGCAGTTGATGGTGGGCCGGGTGGGGGTGCGGCGCTCGCTGCCGCTGGGCTGCGCCGGGCTCCTCGCGGGGCTGGTCCTGCTCGCGGGCGCGCTGTACTGGGACCTGCTGGTGCTGGTGGTGCTGAGCGCGCTGGTGGGCGGGGTGGGGCAGGGGTTGGCGTTCCGCGGGGCGCTGTCGGCGGTGGCCGCGGCGTCTCCCGTCCACGAGCGGGCGGCGGTGATCTCGATGCTGTTCGTGGTCGCGTACGCGGGCATCTCCGTGCCGGTGATCGGGGTGGGGGTGCTGTCGGGTCCGATCGGACTGGAGGGCGCGGGGCTGGTGTTCATCGCCTGCATGGCCGCCCTGGTCTCCGGCGCGGCGCTCTACCTGCTCCGCCGCCCGGTCCCCGCCCGGTAGGCGGTCACCCCGTAACCCCCGCACCGGTCGCCAGCTACCCTGTGCCACATGACGATGCACAAGACCGTCGGTGTGAGCGTGGACGCGATGATCGAGGACCTCAGGACGCTCGTCGAGACCGAGTCTCCGTCGCGCCATCTCGAAGCCCTGGCGCTCTCGGCCAAAGTGGTCGCCGCCGTCATCGAGAGCCGGCTCGGCGGCGAGGCCGTGCTGATCGAGAGCGAGGCCGGGCCGCACGTGCACTGGCGGGCCGGCGGCGAGCCGAAGGTGCTGATCCTCGGTCACCACGACACGGTGTTCCCGCTCGGCACCCTCGAACGCCGCCCGTTCACGGTCGAGGACGGGCACGTGACCGGCCCCGGGGTCTTCGACATGCTGGGCGGTCTGGTCCAGGCCGTCCACGGCCTGGCGGCGCTCGACGACCGCTCCGGCGTGGAGATCCTGGTGACGGCCGACGAGGAGGTCGGCTCCCGCTCCTCCCGGGCGCTCATCGAGGAACGCGCCCTCGCCTGCGGTGCCGTGCTCGTCTTCGAGGGGGCCGCCGACGGCGGAGCCCTGAAGACCGGCCGCAAGGGCTGCGGCGGCTTCCACCTGTCCATCACGGGCCGCGCGTCCCACGCGGGCCTGGAGCCCGCGGCCGGGATCAACGCCCTCATCGAGGCCTCGTACCAGGTGCTGGACATCGCCGCGCTCGGCCGGCCCGAGGTCGGCACGACCGTCACCCCGACCGTCGCGACGGCGGGGACCCAGGACAACGTCGTTCCCGCGGAGGCGACCGTCAGCGTCGACGTCCGGGTCGAGTCGGCCGAGGAGCGGGAGCGGATCGAGTCCGCCTTCGCGGCGCTGGCTCCGCACCTCGAGGGCGCGGAGATCACGGTCGAGGGGGCCATCAGCCGGCCCCCGATGCCCGAGTCGGCGTCGGCCGAGCTCTTCGCGGTCGCCCAGCGGCTGCTGCCCGGCATCGAGGGCACGAGCGTCGGCGGCGGCAGCGACGGCAACTTCACGGCCGCGCTGGGGGTACCGACCCTCGACGGTCTCGGGGCGGTCGGCGGCGGCGCCCACGCCGACCACGAGTACATCGTGATCGAGGCCATGACCGAGCGGGCGAACCTCGTGACGGACCTGGTGCGGGCGATCCGGAACGCGTAGACCCCGGAAGGCGACGCCGCCCTCGGGGAGCGCGGTGGTACGGCTGGCCGATCGGGTGACGTGTGGGCGTGGCCGGACGCCCGTCCCGGCGGTGCTGGCTAGCGTGGATGCGCGCTCACCGTCCCCGTCCCCCAGCCCCGCGGAGCAGGTCCATGACCACCACGCCCCTCACCTCGCTCACAGGGAACTACGCCCTGGACCCCGCCCACTCGCAGATCGGGTTCGTGGCCCGGCACGCGATGGTCACCAAGGTCCGCGGCGCTTTCAACAAGTTCGAAGGCACCGCCTACCTGGACGGCGGCGACCCTGCCAAGTCCACCGCGTCCGTCACCATCAAGACCGCGAGCATCGACACCCGCAACGAGCAGCGCGACGGCCACCTGCGCACCAACGACTTCCTCGACGCCCCGAAGTTCCCGGAGATCACCTTCGTGTCCACCGCGGTCGAGCCGCTGGACGACACGCACTACCGGGTGACGGGCGATCTCACCATCAAGGACGTCACCAAGCCCATCAGCATCGAGTTCGAGTTCCAGGGCAGCGCCACGGACCCGTACGGAAACCTGCGGGTGGGCCTCGAGGGCTCGGTGCCGATCAGCCGCAAGGAGTACGGGATCACCTGGAACGCGGCCCTGGAGGGCGGCGGTGTCCTGGTCGGCGACAAGGTCGTGCTCGAATTCGACCTGTCCGCGATCCGCCAGCCCTGACCCTTCGGGGCTGCCCCGGGA